>CAZYDC010000030.1:0-17923 GCA_964646065.1 uncultured Planctomycetaceae bacterium
CACAGCCTGGAAAGGCTGTGCCACCAACGTGGCAACCACAAGATTCAACCTTGACGGCACAGTAGCCCGCAGACGGGCAACCCGTGGCTGATTTTATTAAAGACAAAGAGTCTACTCGTCAATTCACCTTCTAATCGGATGAAGTGCGCGATAATCGGCTAACCCTGAAAAATTGATCTGGAAAAATAAAAAATATTTATCACGGCTAGACACGGCCAGCTATGTGGTTACAGATTGAAATATGTATTGGGTGTGATATTCTTATAACACCTGCCAATATTCATGGTATAATAGATCGCGGTCTCTGTAATGGACCGACGCGGGCTTGCTAGAAGCTCGCGGCGGCTTAGCGGTTATTTGACAAGTGAATATGAGCAGCGGGAAGAAGAATTGACGATTGACAATTGACAATTGACGATTGAACGGCGAAGAGAAGAACTCGATCTCGACGCCGGATTCACGTCAACCCGCAAGAAGCAGCACAGCGAGATCGCATGGACGACCCTCCCTTAGGGGCATGATCGGGGTCATGGTCGGATTTCAGGATGAAGAACTTTCTCTGAATCATCTTGATCCGTTAACCATTGCGATCCCGCTCTAAGAAACCCTTGTGCGACGAACCGCCAGGGGTGTGCGGAAACCCCGTAAAATAGCGCCAAAAACGCGCGGAATGCGAGTCTGTAATGCATAACATGCTTAGTATACAATACTTGCAGACTTACGGGCGGGTTCTAATGGCTTCCGAACGGGTTCTAATGAGCCGCCTGTGCGTTCTAGTGAGCCGCCCGCCGGTTCCGGTGGCTTCCCGACAGGTTCTAATAGGTTACGAACCATGTCAGAAACCCGGATTATTCACCGTTTACCTTCACCGTTTACCCCTGAGGCCTCCGTGTTTTCCGTGCATTTGAAGATTTTGATTAATCAAATCCATGTCGCGTTGACGATAAGGAATTCCAGCGCGAGTTCGGCGTGGCCGTCGCTGAGGACGGCCCGAAGCCCTTTGAAATCAAAATCGGTTGGGAAATCTTTAGGGTAATTGAAAAAAACTTGCGACGGGCAAGACCCCCAAAGACAGAGGTCATTACACTCCGAACCACAAGGTATAGGGTACGTTTGCAGTCGGTTCGGGTAATGGCCAGCGGTGGCAAGAAAAAATCGTGAAATTTTTTTCTTGATAGTTTCCCTACTAGTGGTGTAAATTCCCTATCAGTCCCAGGCGGTGGGACGAGAGACCTAAGAAATGGCGCTTCTGATGGGAGAGTTCGAGACGTTGGTAGACGCCAAGCATCGGCTGGCGATCAACGCGGCGCTTCGCGAGCAGATCGTGCCTGCCGAGGATGGCGAGAATTGGATTCTCGTTCTGGGTCCGGATCGCCACCTGTGGCTGTACCCTGACTTGGCGTATCGGAAAGTGCTGGCGAAGTTGCAGCCCTCTCCGCTGCCGGACCGGAACACCAGCAAGATCAGCCTTCTGTTCGCGATGGCCAGGTATCTCAAGAGCGACACGCAAGGACGCGTGGTGCTCCCCGAAAAGTCGATGGAACGAGCTATTATCGGGGAGCAGGTTACGCTCGTGGGCGTGAACGACCACATCGAGATTTGGCCGACCGAGGCATGGGATCGCAAGGTGCAACTGGAATTGCCAGGTTACGGCGAGGCGATTTGGGATGCCGGCCAACGGTTGCGGGACGCCGGTGAAAACAAGTAAACGCTCGAAGAAGCAAACGTTCGGAAGTAAACGCTCGAAAAGGCACGCTCGGATTTCGGAACGATAGTTGCTCGCAGGCCGGCCGGGGCGGTCGGCCCAGGCAGTAGGCCCGGAAGAAAGGATTCGCACAATGCTCATCTCTCAGCAAGCCCAGAGCGAGACGGGACGGTGGCAAGGAAGCCCCCGGATCAGTTTCGCCCAATTGCGGCGTCAACTGGCCAACCCATCAGAGATTCCCGATGGACACAGGCAGCGCCTGCAGGAATTGGCCAAGCGGTTGGCGCGCGTTAAGGCGCTGGGAGATGGGTATTCCCGGGTCGAATTGTCGGACGAGGCGGCCGCGGCGGTCGGCGCCCAAGCCACGGCGTAGCGATGGACGAACCACTGCCCGCGCCGGAGCACGTGCCCGTGCTGCGGAACGAAGTGGTCGAGATGCTCTCGCCCTCGGGCCGGCGGGTGGTGCTGGATTGCACCTGCGGCCTGGGAGGGCATGCACAAGCTTTATTGGACGCGGCGGATGAAAGGACTCATCTGGTCGCGGTGGACCTGGATGAATCGAACCTGCGGCGGGCGAAGGATCGCCTGGCGAAGTATGCCCCGCGGGTCCGATTCTTCCAGGCAAATTTTGCCGACGCGAAGGACGTGCTGGCCGAGGTCGGCGTCCCACGCGTCGACGCGGTTTTGGCCGACCTGGGCGTGGCCTCCAGTCAACTCGACGACGCCCGGCGGGGCTTGAGTTTTTCGACCGATGGGCCGCTGGACATGCGGTTGGATCAAAATCAGCAAATTACCGCTGAAATTTTGGTGAATAGTCTTGGCGAAAGGCCCCTGGCCGATTTAATATTTGAATTTGGTGAAGAACGCTACAGTCGGCGAATTGCACGCGCTGTTGTATCGGCCCGGAAGGACCATACGATCAGTGGCACCAAGGAGCTGGCGGAGATCGTCGCGCGGGCGTACCCCTCGGCGGCCAGAAAAAGCCGTCACGGAGTACACCCGGCCACGCGGACGTTTCAGGCGCTGCGGATTGCGGTCAACCGCGAACTGGAGAGCCTGGATCGCCTGCTGGCGCTGCTGCCGGATATTCTGAATGTCGGCGGAAGGGCGGCGATCATCAGCTTTCACTCGCTGGAAGACCGGCGAGTCAAGCAGGCGTTTGCCCAATGGGCATCGAGCGGCAAGGCGAGACTCCTGACCAAGAAGCCGATCGAAGCCGGGCGCCAAGAAGCAGACTGCAATCCGCGGAGCAGATCCGCCAAGCTCCGCGGCGTGGAAAAAGTTCAGGACTAGCGGATGCTGGTTCGCCATGACGATCGAATAGCGGTATAATGCGGCGTCATGGCCATAGGAATTTCCACGAGCGAACCGCGGGATTCTGAATGGAGTCAGGATTATGTCGAAAGAAACAAGAATCGGATTGCTCGTTGGATTGCTGTTCATCATCATGTTCGGCCTGGTGCTGGCCGGCATGCTCAACCCGCCTGCTCCCGCCGGCAACTCGGCGTCCCCGGGCGCCGTGGCCATGGTCAACAATACCGCAGCCCCCAGCGATGGAGACCGCGAGTACGGATTTATTCCGACGCCGCCGGCCATGGATTCCGATCGTCACCCGACTCCCCCGGCGGCTCCGGTGGCACCCAGGCCGGTGAGCGACGGCCGGGCGACACCCGCCTCCGGCGCGGCCGGTCCGGGAGCGGTTTCGGTAACCGTTGATCGGCAGGAAGACGGCCCGATGCCCGGCGTGGCAACCGGCCCCGGCGTGCCCGCGACGAGCGCTCCCATGACTGTGGACGGCGATAGCGTGGCGACGGGCGGCGGCGTCAGCACAGTGCCGCTGCATGGTGAATTGTCCTCCATAGCCCACACGACCGACGAGACCAGCGGCGCGATTGCCGCGCGAGGCTCGGATGTTGCGCATGGCGAAGATCCGGCGCCGGCCGCCACGATCTACGAAGTCAAGCAGGGCGACAGCCTCTACAAGATCGCCGCGCAGCTCTGGGGCGCCAAGAACGCCACCAAGAACTCGCTGATCCTGGCGGCCAACAAGGACAAGATCAAGAGCGCCAGCAGCCTGAAGGTGGGCATGAAGCTGGTGATTCCTCCGTTGCCGGGTTCGCCCGCGGCGGCGCCGGCAGCGACGCCGACGACCGGCCCGAGCACTCCGGCCCCGCGGTCCAGGCACGAACGCTCGCCCTCCGAACTGGCTGGAGCCCCCGTCGATGGCGGAGTTCCCCCGCTGATCGCCCCCCGAACCCCGGACGAGACTGCGGTCTGCGACACCCATGTCGCGGCAAAGACCTATACGATCAAGAGCGGAGACACGATCGGGCGGGTGGCCAAGACCTACCGCACCAGCGTGGACAAGATCCTCGAAATGAATAAAGGCGTGAACCCCACCAAGTTGAAGGTAGGGCAGAAACTGACCATCCCCAGCTAGGCAGGTGCCGTTATGAGATTAGCGTTCTTCATCGTCTGCATGGCCGCCATCGGCGTGGCGAAGGTGCATATCACGTCCGAGGAAAAGGCCCTGAGCAACAGGATGCAAACGCAGCAGTGCCGCAGCGACCATGACGTGACGCAGAGGTCAGGCCAGCAGCAGTTCGAGTTGGCCAAACAGACGGCCCCGTCGGCCGTGAGCGCCCGCGCGTTCGCCATGCACCTGCCGATGGTGGACAAGCACGACCAGAACACCGGTTTGGCCAGGAACCTTCCCGAACGGCGGGACAGCGCTCGCAGGCCCAGGGCCACCGTTCCGCCGATCATCGACGGCAGGCCGGACATGAGCAATGGACGCTAGTAACGAAACAGCTTTCACCGCAAAGAACGCAGAGAAACGATGAAGTATGTTGTCTTTTTTTTCCATGCTCCGCGTGCCTTGCGTTTTCACGGTCAGTTCCGAGGTCTTTAGGCAGGCTTTGTTATGAACCCATCGTTGCCGGGAAAATGGCGATACAACATCATCTTCGGGATCATGATCCTGATCTGCTTGGGCCTGGCCGGACAATTGGGAATGATGCTCCGCGACTCGGGGCAGGACTGCCGCAGGGTCGCCCAGTCGTATGAACGAATCACGATCCCCATTCCCGCCCAGCCGGGAAGCATCTTCCTGCGCGGGGCCAAGGCGTTCGTCAACGCGGCCATCAGCGAACAAAGCCCCAGTTGCTACGCCGACCCCGAGATGATGGACAACGAAAAGCTGCCCGACGTGATCGGACGGCTGGGCGAGGCGTTGAACATGGACCCGGTGCGAATCCGGGAGATCATTGTCTCCAAGCGGGGCGCCGGATACGGCTGGCTCAAGACCGACCTCACCAACAGCCAGTTCGAGGCCCTGGAGAACCTGAACCTGCCTCGGGCCATCCCCGACGACCAACTCGACCAGGCCTGCATCAAGCTGGGCGAGATCGTCGGCATGGAACCGGGCAAGGTGCGCGAGGCGTACGATCACCGGCGCTTGTCGCGGTTTGTCTGGCTGAAGCGAGACATCTCGGAAGAAGAGGTCGAGGCCGTCCAGAAGGTCAAGAAGGACCTGCGACTTCGTGGCGTGGATATCTATTACGAATGGCATCGGCATTATCCCACGACGCAACTGGCTTCCAGCGTGCTGGGCTTTGTGAACAAGTCGGGCACGCCGGCCGAGGGAATGGAGGTCCTGGCCCAACACGAACTGGCGGCCCGTGGGGGCGTCGAATACATGCTGGGCGACGTGGGACGGCGATACGTGGTTTCTGACTCCAAGTTCGATGTTCCCCCGCGCGACGGAAACAACGTCTACCTGACGCTGGACACGTTCATTCAATCCGCGCTGGAGCAGGCCGTGGCGGCCGCCGTCGAAAAGTACGCCGCCAAGTGGGGCGTGGGCATCGTGATGAACCCCAACACCGGCGAGATCCTGGGCATGACCACCATGCCGACCTTCGATCCCAACGAATTCAACCACGTCAGTTCGCCCGACGCCCGGAAGAACCGCTGCCTCACCGACCCCTATGAACCGGGCAGCGCGTTCAAGCCGATCATCGCGGCGGCGGCGGTGGACCTGAACATGGGCATCACCTGGCGGAGCGTGTTCAACTGCGAGGGCGGGGTGTACAACGCCCCGGGCGGCGGGACCATCAGCGACCACGGCGAGCACTACGGCGCGCTGTCGTTGGAGGACATCATCGTCCACTCCAGCAACATCGGCATGGCCAAGGCGGGCGAGAAGGCCGGCAACCCCCGGCTGTACGAGATCGTGCATCGGTTCGGCTTCGGCAGCCAGGTGCCCATCCAACTGCCGCACCCCGGCTATTGGCCGGGCGGGACCATCGGAATCGTCCGCGAACCCTTGAAGACCTGGGACGGTTACAGCCTGCGGCGAGTTCCGTTCGGGCAGGAGATCTCCGTCTCGGCGATGCAGTTGGCCAACGCGTATTGCGCGCTGTGCAACGGCGGCGAATTGCTCCAGCCGCGGCTGATCGACGCGGTCCTGGACTCGGCCAGCAGGAAAGTGGTCTGGAAGAGCGAGCGGAAGGTGGTCCGCCGCGTGCTCAGCAAGCAGGTGTCGCGCAGCGTGACCGACGTGATGGCCCAGGTCGTGGAGCGTGGAACGGGCAAGGCCTGCCAGATGGACCTGTGGAGCAGTTTCGGAAAGACCGGCACGGCCCAGATCGCATGGCACGGCACGTATCCCTCGGGCGCCTTCACCAGCACCTTCATAGGCGGAGCGCCGGTGGGAAAGCCCGCGCTGCTATGCCTGGTTTCGATTCACTGGCCGACCCGGATCGCGCACTTCGGCGCGCAGGTGGCGGCCCCGGCGGTCAAGGACGTGCTCGAAAAATCACTGTCCTACCTGGACGTGCCCCCGGACCGCCAGCCGGCCAACGTCGCCGACGGAAGAAGCCATGTCCGCGGCGAATAGGGAATAGCGAATAGCCATTAGGTAAGAAAGTCGCAGACAGACAACTCAGATTCATCCGGCGCAGGGACGCGCAAAGGTTTCACGTGAACACGGAAGTTCAAAATTTTTTCTGGAGTGATAGTTGGACCGCTGAACGGTCGAGTGACGTTCAGTCTTCCTATTCGCTGATGGCGAATCGCCATTGGCTTTCCTTAGATTCCCAGCGTTGGCCCGGGCTCTTGCCGCACTTGGCGTGCGTCAATCCTGGGCCGCGATTTTAATTCCGCCCTCAACAGGGTGTCACCATGAAGTTGACGCAGTTCCTGGCACGGGCCGGCGTGCCCGTGGAGTTCGTTCGCGGAGACGTGGATGTCACCTCCGTCGTGGCCGACTCCCGACAGTGCGGGGCGGGTGCTTGTTTTATAGCCGTTCGTGGACCGCAGGCGGACGGCCACGCGTTCATTGCCTCCGCCCTGGCGGCGGGGGCCTCGGCCGTCGTTTGTGAGGACGCCTCGGCCGTTCCCGCCGGAGTTCCCTGCGCGGTGCTGCGCGATACGGCCCGGGCCTTGGGGCCACTGGCCCAGGCGATGCTCGACTGGCCCGCGCGAAAGCTCGTGAACATCGGCGTCACCGGCACCAAGGGCAAGAGCACGATCACGTATCTCGTCCGGGCCATGCTGGCCGCCGCCGGGCACAAGGCGGCTCTGGTCGGAACAATCTCCTACGAAACCGGGTCGCGGTCCATCGTCGCCAACAACACCACGCCCGGGCCGGTCGAACTGGCCTCGATGATGGCCGAGATGCTTGCCGCCGGGAATACCCACCTGGTGATGGAGGTCTCCTCCCACGCGCTGGACCAGGGCCGCGTCGCGGGCGTCGACTACGCCGCCGCCGTCTTCACCAACCTCACCGGCGAGCACCTGGACTACCACAAGACGATGGACCGGTATCTCGCGGCCAAGCGGATTCTATTTGAGGACCTCAAACCCGGCGCCGTCGCGGTGGTTAACATCGACGACCCCGCCGGCGCGGCCATGGCCGATGCGGCCCGCAAGGTCGGCGCCAGAGTAATAACGTACGGCATCGACAATCCCTGCGACCTGCGCGGCCGGATTGAGCATGGCAGCGAGAAGGGCACCCAACTGACCCTCATACGCGCAAAGGGGACTGGCTCCGACTGCGGCTGTTTGCAGTCGGTGCCTGTCCCCTTTGCGCAGGCACCGCGGAACGGGGCCGCTTCTCCCGCCTCCGAAAAAGGGACAGACACCGATTTCGGAAAATCGGAGTCAGTCCCCTTTTGCGAAACGAAGGTGTTCCTGCCGCTGATCGGGCGGCACAACGTGTACAACGCGCTGGCGGCGGCGGGGGCGTGCGCTGGATTGGGCGTGGACTGGGCGATTATCACGCGGCAACTGAGCGAAACGGTTCGCGTGCCCGGCCGCCTCGAACGGGTCGCCGTGGCGGCGCCGTACGAGGTGTTCGTCGATTATGCCCACACCGACGATGCCATGAAGAACGTGCTCAGCGCGGTCCGCCCGATGACGCGGGGCAAGTTGATCGCCCTGTTCGGTTGCGGGGGCGACCGCGACCCGTTCAAACGCCCGCGCATGGCCCGCGTCGCGGAGGAACTGGCGGACCTGGTCGTGATAACCTCCGACAACCCGCGAACCGAAAAGCCCGAGGCCATTATCGAGCAGATCGTCGCCGGCCTCAGCCCGCAAGGACGATCCAAGGTCCGCGTCGAGCCCAATCGCCGCGACGCGATCCGCCTGGCCATATCGCTGGCCGAGGGCGGCGATGTGGTCGTGCTGGCCGGGAAAGGGCACGAGGATTACCAGATCATCGGGAAACAGAAGTTCCACTTCGACGACGTCGAGGAGGCCGCCGCCGCGATGCAGGAGCGCGCGAAATGAAGCCAATGTCCCTGGAGGAAATCCGCACCGCTGTCGGCGGTGTTTGTGACGAGGGCGTCTCGCCCTCGTGTGTCGCGGACGTCCCGTCCGCGTCTGTTGTTTCTTCTTCTTTTCCTTCTTCTTCCGTGGCCGTGCCAGAACAACAATCAGAACAGCAAAGAAAACAGCAAGACGCGGGCGGGACGCCCGCGAGACACGCGGACAAGATGTCCGCGACACACGCGGGCGAGACGCCCGCGACACAGGGCATGTGCCTGCGTGATCGCGTGGTCACAGGAATTTCAACGGATTCGCGGCACGTCAAACCGGGCGACCTCTTTATCGCGATCAAGGGCGAGAAGTTCGACGCCCACGCGTTCCTGGGCCAGGTTTTCCAGGCCGGCGCCGCCGGCGCGATCGTGAATCGGGAATTTCATGCCAGCGCGGACTTGGGCATGGTGCCACTGATCGCCGTGGACGACACCATCGTCGCCTTGGGCAAATTGGGCGCGTATCATCGCGACCGGGTTGGGGCCAAGGTGATCGCCGTCACCGGCTCCAACGGAAAGACGACCACCAAGCGGATGATCCAGCATATCCTGGCCAAACATCTGAGGGGCACATGCAGCCCCAAGAGCTTCAACAATAATATCGGCGTGCCTCTCACGCTGCTGGGGGCCGGCGAAGAGGACGAGTACGTCATCTGTGAGGTCGGCAGCAACGCTCCGGGCGAGATCGCCGGGCTTTCCGCCATCTGTCGGCCCGACCTGGCCGTCATCACGTCGGTCGGCGAAACGCATCTGGAAAAACTCGGGAGCATCGACCTGGTTGCCGTGGAGAAGGCCTCAATGCTTCACCACCTGCGACCGAGCGGATGCGCCATCGTCTGGGCCGACAGCGCGCCGCTGGCCGGGGCGCTCAATCCGTATGATTGCCGCATGATTCGGTTCGGCCAGACGCAGGTGGCCGATCTTCGCTTGACCGATTTTCAGGGCTATAGCGACCGCGTGTGTTTTCGAGTTAACGGCAAGGTGGAAGTGCGGTTGCCGCAGCCGGGCCTGCACAACGCATCCAACTCGCTGGCGGCGCTGGCCGTCGCGACGCAGATGGGCGTACACATGGAGCAGGCGGCTGCGGACCTGTCGGACTTCGGCGGGGTGGAAATGCGGCTGGAGTCGCTGCAGATCGGGCCGGTGCGAGTCATTAACGACGCCTACAACGCCAACCCCTCCAGTATGCTGGCGGCGGCGGACGTGCTGGCTGGGCAGCCCGGAACCAGGCGGGTGATGATCGCCGGAGACATGCTCGAACTGGGCCCCGACACGCGGCGGTTTCACGAGCGGGTCGGTGCGGATATTGCGGCCTTGAGCGGGAGTTCGAATAAAGACGCGCCCGTACGGGCTCGGTCCCGCGCGGACAAGATGTCCGCGTCACAGTGCGGAATCGATTTGCTCATCGGGATCGGCGAGTTGGGACGATATATTGCCGGTGGCGCCCGTTCGCACGGTCTGGCCTGCCAAGCCTTCGATACGATGGAGGCGGCGACGGCCGCGATACCATCGCTGCTTCAGCCCGGCGACGTGATCCTGATCAAAGGCTCGCGCGGCGCGGCCTTGGAGCGGCTGATCCCGCCGCTGCGAAAGGCGATGGAAAACAAGTAACGAGCAAGTGTGGTCCAGCCGCCCTCGGCTGGGTTTTGCCACAAATAGCAACGAAGACACAGCCGAGGGCGGCTGTGCCACGTGATAATCGCTCACGAAAGGTTGCACGACGTGATCTACTGGTGGTTTGACTATTTCTTCAAGCAGCATGACCGCACGCTCCGCATGGGAATGGCGGCCATGACGAGTTTCCTGATCGTGCTGCTGTTGGGGCCGTTCACGATTCGCTACCTGCTCCGCAAGAAGGTCAGCGACCGCACCGACTTTAACCAGGTGGACCTCAACCAGCTCACCAAGCACAAGTCCAACACGCCCACGATGGGCGGCGTGCTGATCGTGGTGGCGATCTTTTTCTCGGTGCTGTTGTTCGCCAACCTTCAGAACATGTACATCCGGATGGCCCTGTTGACGGTGGTTTGGCTGGGAGTGCTGGGCGGCATGGACGACTGGCTCAAGCTTCGCCAGGCCACCGGAAAGGGCCGGCGCGACGGACTCAAGATGTGGGAGAAACTGATCTTCCAGATCGGGCTGTCGGTGCTGCTGTCGGTCTTCATGTACAAGTACGGCGGAGAGTCCCCCGTGGTCAACGGGGCCAATGAGAGCAGCTTTCCCGCCCACAATTTTTACATTCCATTTATCGCGGCCCCGTTCTTGCTGGGGCCGCTGTTGCACGCGGTCATCACGACCTTGACCATGGTGGGCAGTTCCAACGCGGTGAACCTGACCGACGGCATGGACGGCTTGGCCGCCGGGTGCGTGATTATCGTCGCGGGCCTGATGACGCTCCTGTCCTGGGGGACGGGCCTGTTCCAGTGGCACATCATGTTCGGTGTGGATTATGTGCCCGATTCGCTGGAGATGACGACCCTCTGCGCGGCCATCGTCGGCGCCTGCCTGGGCTTCTTGTGGTACAACGCCAACCCGGCCCAGGTCTTTATGGGCGACACGGGCTCGCTGGCGCTGGGAGGCCTGCTGGGGTACGTCGCGGTGGTGATCCGCCAGGAAATGCTGCTGTTCATCGCCGGCGGAGTGTTCGTGATGGAGGCCCTGAGCGTGATCTTGCAGGTGAGCTACTACAAGGCCACCAAGGACAAGAACGGCGTGGGCAAAAGGATTTTCCGCATGGCGCCGCTGCACCACCATTTTCATCTGGGCGGTCTGGCCGAGTCGAAGGTGGTCGCGCGGTTTTGGATCCTGGGCATCATCTTGGCCGTGCTGGCGATGGCGACGCTCAAACTCAAATGGTAGTTGTGAACGGCGGCCGGCCGTTGCTCTGGACGGCGGAGGGCGAAATGTAGTAAAGTAGGTGCCGTTAGGAGTTGCTATGGCAAGGACGCCCGAGAAATTTTACCTTCCGCTTCGCCAGAATCCCACCGGCGCCAGCCTGATCGTTTTGACCATTGCGATGCTGGCGTTCGGGGTGGTGATGGTCAAATCATCGCTGTCTTCGCTGAGGCCGCCCGCGGAGTGGTACAACCAGACCAGCAATCGGCACATCCTCTACGCCGCCATTTCGGCGCTGGTGCTGTGCGTCGGCTGGCGGATCAACTACCGGTTCTTCCAGGGCAAGAGCAAATTGCCGCTGTCCCTGCCGCTGCCGGCGCTGCTGGTGCTGGCAGCGACGATCGTCGGCGGCCTGCTGGTGTTCGCACCCGTCATCGGGCACAGGGTTGGCGGGTTCGCCCGCTGGATCCGGCTGGGGCCGGTTCAATTCCAGCCGTCCGAACTGATCAAGTTGTCGCTGCTGATTTTCCTGGCGGCCTGGCTCTCCAACGAGCGAGTCAAGGTCCGGAGCGTCGGGACATTCCTGGTGGCCGGGCTGTTCATCCTGGCCAGCGTGGGCGTGATCGCCACGCAGGATTTCGGCACGGCGGCCATCATCGGCGTGTCGGCGGCGGTGACGCTGCTGCTGGCGGGGGTGCCCTGGTACTACCTCATGAGCCTGGTCGTCCCGGCCACGGGAGCGTTTTATTTCCTGGTGTATCACAACCCGTATCGTTGGACCCGCATGATGACGATGATGGACCCGTGGAAGTCCTACCAGAGTTCGATGGCCCTTCTGGCGATCAACTCTGGCGGATGGACGGGCCTGGGGCTGGGCAACGGAATCATCAAGATGGGCTTCCTGCCCGAACGGAGCACCGATTACATCTTCTCGGTCATCTGCGAGGAGCTGGGCATGGTGGGCGCCTGCCTGCTGCTGGGGCTGCTGATCGTGTGGATCTGGCAGGTTCGGCGGGCGGCCTTGAACGCGGCGGACCGGTTCGGCCAGCTACTGGCCGGGGCCCTGGGCTTCGTGATCGTGTTGCAGGCGATGTTGCACATCGCGGTGAACCTGGCGGTCGCGCCGCCCAAAGGCATCGGACTGCCGTTCCTTTCCGCCGGCGGCACGAGCATGGTGATCATGGCGGCGGCGGTGGCGTTGATCGTGTCCGTCACAGCCAGACCGAAACAATTGACGAATGACGATTGACGATTGGAAGAGAGCTTCCTAATCGTCTCTTGCCGTTCAATCGTCATTCGTCATTCGTAAATCGTCAATCCGCACCAGATTTTGAGGCATTATGTCCCTATATATCTTCGCCGGAGGCGGGACCGGCGGACATCTATATCCCGGCCTGGCCGTGGCGGCAGAACTGACGCGACTGGACGCGCAGGCGGAGATTGTCTTTGCCTGTTCCAACCGGGCCATCGACCGAAAAATCCTCGACCTGCTGCCGTACGGCATCGTTCCCCAGCCGGTGCGGCCGATCCCTCGGACGCCCATGCAGCTCTGGCCGTTCGTGCGCGACTACGTCCGCTCGGCCAGGCTGGCGCGAGACCTGGTCGCCGACCTGAAACCTAAGGCAGTGGTGGGGCTGGGCGGTTTTGCCGCCGGCCCCGTCGCCGTGCGGGCCGCCCGGGCCGCGGTGCCGACCGCCCTGCTGAACCCCGACGCTGTTCCCGGCAAAGCCAATCGACTGCTCGCCCGGCACGCCCGGGTCATCTTCACGCAATTTGAATCTACGACGGCGGCGTTCGCCGCGAATGCCCGCGCCAAGGTGCGGTGCGTCGGCTGTCCGATCCGGCCGGAGTTCGCGACCGCCGACGCCGACGAGGGCAGGCGGTTGTTCGAGCTTGTTCCCGGCCGAAAGACGCTTCTGGTGTTTGGCGGGAGCCTGCTGGCCGAACCGATCAGCGATGCCGTCGAGGCCCTGGCGGAGGACCTTCGCCCGCTGGCCGCAGAGTGGCAGGTGCTGCACGTCAGTTCCTCGCCTCGCGCCGCGGACGTCGAGCGGCGGCTCGCGTCGGTGGGCCTGGCGGTCAAGACGCTCGCCTACTGCCACCGCATGGACCTGGCCTACGCGGCCTCCGACATGGTCCTGGCCCGCGCGGGCGCGGGCACCGTGGCGGAGCTGGCCGCCACCGGCACGCCGTCGGTCCTGCTGCCATACCCGCACCACAAGGACCAGCATCAAAAACTCAACGCCGCCCAGCTCGAATCCGCCGGCGCCGCGATTATCTGCACCGACTCAAAGGACACTCAGGCCAACGCCCAGCGCCTTCGCGAAAAACTTCTGCCGGTCCTGCGGGATTCGGCGGCCTTGGAAACCATGCGGACCAAGGCTCGCGGCCTGGGAAAGACGGGCGCCGCCGCCGAGGTGGCCAAATGGATGATCGGAGAAAACGCATGACTCGTTTCGACACGATGCCCGCCATGCTGCACCGGTTCGACAAGGTTGCCCGGCAGATGGCGCTGAACGCCAAGACGCCGGCGGAACTCAAGCGATGGCAGAAGAAGGTCGCGGCGAAGCTCCGCGAGCTGACCGGGTACGACACCATGCGGCGCAGTCCGCTTCGCCCGAAGATCACCGAAGAAGTGCCGATGGACGGCTATGTCCGCCAGCGAGTCGAGATCCACACCGAGCCCGACGTGGTGATGCCGATGTACGTGCTGATCCCGCAGGGCAAGGGCCCGTTCCCGGCGGTGATGGCGCCGCACGGGCACGGCGGCGACGGAAAGAACGGGCCAGTTGGCATCGCCACCAGCGAGAAGGTGGCCGAGGTGATCCGCACGGCCAATTACATGTACGGCCCGCAGATGGCGAAGGCGGGGTTCATCACGTTCTGCCCGGACGCCCGCGGTTTCGGCGAGCGGCGCGAGGTGTTCCACAAATCGGCCGACCCCACCGAAAGTTCCTGCCGCGAGGTGCTGCACATGGCGCTTCCGCTGGGCCAGACGGTGACGGGCATGTGGACGTGGGACCTGCACCGGCTGGCGGATTACATCCAGACTCGCCGCGACTGCCTTCCCGGCCAGCTCGCCTGCGTCGGGCTTTCGGGCGGCGGGCACCAGGCGATCTGGGCGGCGGCCCTGGACGAGCGAATCCGCTGCACCATTTCCAGCGGCTACTTTTACGGATACAAGGAATCGTTGCTGGAACTGTCCAACAACTGTTCGTGCAACTACGTGCCTCACCTGTGGGAGCACGTGGACATGGGCGACATCGGCGCCTTGATCGCCCCGCGGGCGCTGCTGATCGAAAGCGGCACGATCGACCCGCTCAACGGCAAGAGCGGCCTGGCCAACGTGCGCTCGCAAGTGGCCATCGCCCGCAAGGCGTACAAGCTGCTGGGCGCGTCCGAGCGAATCCAGCACGATGTCTACGAGGGCGACCACCAGTGGTACGGCAACAACGCCGTCGCGTGGGTCCGACGGTGGATCGGTTCGTAGTGTGCCCGTGAGGGCATTCTTATTGTTTGCGGTTTCCATACGCTTCTTTCGGAAACGCCTCACGGCGTCACTACGAGCTTGACGACCTCCAGCGCCTTCGCCAGGTTAGCTGGGTTCTTCACCTTGGCCTCGATGGAAACTCTGCCATCATACTTCGCCTGCTTCAGTGCCGCGAAGAAGGTCGCGAAATCCTGCTCCTCTTCGCCGGGCAGGATTCGGTTGGCCACGGTGGCGACGTGTGTGTGGGCCAGCAGGCCGCCGGCATCGACGATGGCCTGGGGCGATTCGTTTTCCCTGCCCCAGTGGAAGCAATCCACCAGCAGGCGGATCGCGGGGTGGTTGACCTCGCGGGCGAGCTTGGCGCCCTCGGCGACGGAGTTGAGCACGTTGCACTCGGCGCGGTTGAGCGGTTCGATGGCGATGGTCATGCCGCTCGCCTGCGCGACAGGCCCGGCCATCGAACAGAACGCCGCCAGTTGCCGCCACGCGGCGGAGCGGTCGAAGCCGTCGGGAATGTTCCTCGCCCCGCCGGAGCCGAAGACGATTACCTTCACGCCGGCCCGCTGCGCTCGTTCGCAGGCGGTGCGGACATACTGTCGCAGCCGTGCTGGGTTGGCGGCCGGGCCGGTGATTTTAATGTCGCCCGGCACGAAGCAGTTCGTCACGGGGCAGGGCAGCCTGGCCGCGCGAAGCTTGCCCAGCATGGTCTCGAAAGCCGCGTCGTCGGCCAGGGGCATCAGCAGGCCGGGCACCGACATTTCGATGTAGTCAAAGCCCGCGTCAGCCGCGGCGGGGGCCAGGTCAAGATTGCAACATAGTCCGAATTTCATGGTCCAGTATCTCCTTTCGCAAAATTGCGGATTGCGGAATGCGGAATGCGGATTGAAGAAACTACGGGACGCGGGTTCTTCTCTTTAACCCGCAATCCGAAATCCGCATTCCGCAATCGATTGCGGGGAATCGTTTCATTTGGCATTCATCCCTGATTGCAGTTTGACCGCCTTGAGGGCCAGGAAAACCGGGAATTCTCTTCTCGCTCGGTTTTCGGATCGGCTTCGTCCGCCGGGTTCGCTCTGACGGTGCGAGAGCAGTTCGCGGCAGTCGGTGACGGCCAATCCGGCCTTTCCCAGGGCGGCCAGGTAGGTCGCCAGCGGGCGGTGGAAGTAGGCCGTGTGCTGCGAGGGATCGCTGCCGGGGTGCGTGGCGATGGGGATCGCAAGCTCCGAGGCGTATCGGTCCAGGCGGCGGTACTGGATCTTGAACTTTTCGTCCCATCCCCAGGAGGATTGCCGGGGGATGCGGAAGCAGGGGTGCATCATGACGATGACGGCCTGCCCGCCGGGCTTGAGCGCCGCGGCGAGGTTGACGAAGAGTGCGTCGATGTTGTCCAGGTCATGCACGGACATCAGGCAGGCGGCCAAGTCGAACGACCCGTCGGCCAGCGGACCGAGGTTGCGGGCGTCGGCCTGGATGTATTTCAAGTTGGGCGCGGTGGACCTGGCCTGGGCCGCTCGGATCATGGCCTCGCTGGTGTCGATGCCGACGACCTGTGCGACGCCCAGGTCGGCCATGCGGCGGCAGAACACGCCCTGGCCGCAGCAGAGGTCCAGCACGCGATGTTGCGGCCGCGGCTGGAGCATCTCGATGGCGGCCGGCAGGACCACGTTGCGATGGTAGTCGCTGCCGTCGTCGCCGACCAGGCGGTCGTACCAGTCGGCGACGTGCTCCCAACTGGTGTCCTGCGCGGGAACCTTGGGTGCCGCGCCTCCGGGTGCCATGCCCAAGTCTGCGCGGGCATGTTCCGGCCGCTGTGCGGCCGGTCGCTTCCCCCCGGGCGGCGGATACTTCCCTCGCGGGTGCGATCCATGTGAACTGTGCGTGGGCCTGTCATGCCTTCGTCGATCCGGGCCAAAATCCTCTCGCGACTTGTCGAACCGTTTAGTCATGGTTTCAATCCTACAGGAGGCCAGGCCGACATTCAACAAAACGGTAATGAGTCGGCAAAATCCATTGAATTTCGAGCAATATTGGTGCTTTAGGGCAGATTCGGAACCCATTATAACCTGCCGGGAAGCCACCGGAACGGGCAGGCGGCTCATCAGAACCGGCAGGCGGCTCATTAGAACCCGTTGGGAAGCCACCGGAACCCGTCTGAAAATCGACAAGTGATGCATGGAAAGCAAGTTATAGTTCTTGAACACCGTGTTTCGCGTTTTTTCCAGCATTTTCCAAGCTCCTTTCGCTTCCGGCAGCCACGAGCCATGCCGGGTTGGGGCCTCTTCGCCGTGCGCCGCGCAGGCGGCATACATGCCGGCGTGCCGCGAGCCATGGCGAGTCCAAGCCCCTTCGTCGTTCCCGCCGCTGCGGGTTTCGCAGACTCAACAATCATCCCGCCACGGCGGGTTTCGCGGACTCAACAATTGTCAGTCGTCAATCGCCCATCCGCTTGTCTCCTTTCACATTCAGTTATCCCAGCCCGCGAGTCCTCACAAGACCCGCGCGGATCGCTCCAACAACGCGACCCTGTCATTCATTATACCATGAATTGTAATTGTATCAACAACATTTCAAGTTCTATCTGTTTTGTGGACACACAACTACATGTCTGGCCGTGTCTAGCCGCACGAAATATTTTTTATTTTTCCGGCCAGGTTTCCGGCCGGACTGTTCGGATGGCAAGCAGGGAAGAATCGCCGCTCTCAAGCGATTTTGATCGGGTGCCACTCTCAAGCGACGTCGTTGCTGTTGTCGCTTGAGGGTGGCTTTGGGACGTGGTTCAAGTCAAGGTAACATTGGGTGTCAGCGCGAGGAAGGCCGTCCCGTTTGTAGTGACGCCGTAAGGCGTTTCTGGGAACGCCCTTACGGGCGCACTACAAACGAACTGGCCTGTGAGAAAGCGTTACCCGGATTTGAACCACGCCTGATTTCCCCCCCCCGTGGTTCGCGCCGGTCCCGTGGATGATCCTGCTTCTCGAGGCCGGGACGCTTATTTGTCCACCAGCACGGAGGTGCGAATAAAATCCGACAGGCCACGGAATCCCTTGGCCCGCGACCGCGATTCCAGGATGGCCT
>CAZYDC010000031.1:0-17360 GCA_964646065.1 uncultured Planctomycetaceae bacterium
GAACGTTTTCCATATTCAATCAGTCTTTCTTTTTGTCGGAACCTTCGGCTGTCAATGCGTGCTGTTTCTTCGCCCCATTTGGGGCGGTAGATTTGTAGCCCACCGCGTGAGCGGTGGGTTACGTTTCGTGTTCACCGTTAAGCCCCGCCAGGGGCGATAGAACGGTGGCTCGCGTGGGTCTCTGCCGCCCCTACCGGGGCTTGTCGGCTTGCGCGTCCTGACACCCACCGCTTACGCGGTGGGCTACAGATCTACCGCCCCGTACGGGGCGAGGAAACAACAAAGACGCAACAAAGACTCAATGGCCCTGGGTTCGGTCGTTTCGGCAAACTCTGGGATCACGGTCTTACATTCTCTGTTTCGATCTTTGCCGAGGCCGTGGGTTCCGCCGCAACAGCCGTCTGTTCCTGCGGCGCGTTGAGCGGCTGGTACTCGGGCACGATGCTCTTGATGGCCTGGACGATTCGCGAATGGCTGGGGCAGTTCTGGAGCTTGGCGAGTTCCTCGATGGCCTGGGAAATCTGCTGCCACGGCCGCGAGGGGCTTTTCCAGATGCGGATCTTCGGGTGCATGGTGGGCTCGATGTTTTCGCCCTCGGTGCGGAGTTCCTCGAAGAGCTTCTCGCCCGGCCTCACGCCGGTGAACTCGATGTCGATGTCCTCGTCGGGCCGAAAGCCGCTGAGCGTGATCATCTGCCTGGCCAGGTCGACGATCTTGACCGGTTCGCCCATGTCCAGCAGGAAGATTTGGCCGCCTTGCCCCGTGGCGGCGGCTTGCAGGACCAGTTGCGCGGCCTCGGGGATGGTCATGAAATATCGGGTCATATCGGGGTGCGTCACGGTGACGGGGCCGCCCATGGCGATCTGCTTGCGGAAGGTGGGAATGACCGATCCGCTGGAGCCCAGGACGTTGCCGAAGCGGACGGCCTTGAACTGGGTCTTGCAACCGGCCTGGCCGTTGAGGGCCTGGACGTAAAGCTCGGCGACACGTTTGGAGGCGCCCATGATGGAGGAGGGGTTGACGGCCTTGTCGGTGGAGATCAGGACGAACTCGGCGACGTCGAAGAGGCAGCAGGCGTCGGCGACGTTTCGGGTGCCCAGGATGTTGTTCTTGATGGCCTCGGTGGGGTTGCATTCCATGAGGGGCACGTGCTTGTGTGCGGCGGCGTGGATGACGACCTCCGGGCGGTGCTGCTGCCAGAGGGCGTGGACTCGCTGGCGGTCGGTGATGTCGCAGATGCAGGCGACGACCTGGGGGCCCTGGGGTCCGCGGCGGAGCTCGTTTTCGATGTCGAACAGGGGGGTTTCGGCCTGCTCGACGAGGATGAGGCTGGCGGGCTCGAAGTTGCGGACCTGGCGGCACATTTCGGAGCCGATGCTTCCGCCGGCGCCGGTGATGAGGACTCGGCGACCTTTGAGGAACCTGGCCAGGGCCTGGCAGTCCAGTTCGACCGCCTCGCGACCCAGCAGGTCGTTGATCTCGACGGGGCGGATCTGCGAGACGGTGACGCGTCCGTCGATGAGTTCGCGCACGCCCGGCAGCGACTGGAACTTGAGCTTGGTTCCGCTGCACAGTTCGATCACGCGGCGGAGCTGCTTCTGCGTGGCCGAGGGCATGGCGATGATGATTTCCTCGACGTCGCGGTCCTGGCAGATTTTGCGGATGTCCTCGGTGGGCCCGAGCACCGAGATTCCGTGGATCATCAGGTCTCGTTTTCGCGGGTCGTCGTCGACCATTCCGATCACGCGATACCGCTCGACGCGCATGCGGTTGATTTCGCGGATGACCGTCTCGGAGGCGTCGCCCGCGCCCACCAGGAGCACCCGCTGCACGCCCTGGGCCGATATCGGGCGAAGCTCCTCGCGATAAATCCGAAAGCCCAGTCGCGTCGCGGAGACCAGGAACACCGTGATCAGGAAATCCAGGAACAGCACGCCCTTGGGAAACAGGTTGAAGTAGTACCCCAGCACGGGCAGGCGGAACCTGAACCAGGAGGGCATAAAAAGGAAAACGAACAGGCAGGCGAACGCGACCAGCAGGAACAGCCAGGACGCGTACAGGATGTTGGCGATTTCGCGGATGCTCGCGTAGCGCCAACCGCCGCGGAGCAGCTTGGCGTGTCCGAAGAAGATCAGCTTCAGGCCCAGGAAGAACGGCAGCATCGGCAGGAACTGGGGGATGAACCATTCCTTGTTTTCGCTGCTCTCGCGCAAGCTCAGGTCGATCGCGCAACTCAGGAACAGGGACAGGGCGAATATCAGCGAATGCACGACGAGGTTGATGGAAAGCTTATGGCGGGGAACAATCGCTTCCAGGGCCGCCCAGAGGCGGCTGGTCTGAAGTTCGGTCGGATCCTGCGGTAATGTCGGAACCATCGGCTTTCCAGGAAAAGCTGGAGAATTATTTTATCATGTCCTTATCGGTGCAAATGAGAGGCGCCTTCGCATCTGCGCGAAAAAGTCGTCACCCTCGATGTCGGCATCGGGTCTGGCCGCCGGCGCAGCCCGCCGGGCCATCAGGACTTCTTGCCGCCCGGGTCCGCCTTGGGCAGCGGCAGGGGCTTGAGAGTTCCTTTGACTTTGCCCGAGGCGACCATGCCCTCCCAGAAGGCCTCGATGGCCAGCGTCACGTCCGGAGTGTTGTTGCCCGCCAGGGCCTTCTGGAGCGAATCCCGGGCCACGCCCGTGGGATCGGTCGCGTCCGCGTCGAACCAGGCGTAGTAGGCCCGCAGCAACAGGGCATCGGTGTCCCGGGGATGCCCGACCAGATACTCGTTGAGATCCTGGACGTTCTGCACGTAGACCGACGGGTCGCCGTAGAACGCCTTGGGCCGCAGCGGCAGCATCGGAAGGCGAGGCATATACCTCAGCGCCTGCCGAAGGTAATAGGCCGCCAGCGGATAGCACTTCCCGCCAAACTGCGCCTGGGACATGCTCAACAGGCTCTCGGGATCCTTCTGGCCGATATAGTTGGCCATCCTGAATTTGCTGAAGGCGGCCGTGTAATCGCCCGTTTGAAAGGCCTTCTCGCCCGATTCGATATAGTCGTGGTACAATCCCCCTCCGACCGGCACCAGCGATTTGATCGGTTCCCGATCTTCCTTGCCATTGCCCAGCCGATGCTCGGTCTGGCTGTAGCCCTCCGAGAGCCACAGGCTCGACCGGTGTCGCAGCAGCGCGCCGACGGACCCTTCTCCCCCGATGTCCATGGCATTGGCATTGGAGGACAAGCCCTTGTAGAACAAGTCATTGCTGCTGGCAGCGGAAGGAATCACGCCCGGTACGATGGGGGCCGCCGATCTATTGGCCAGGAGGCCCCCGTAATTGAACGTGTAGGGCGACGTCGAATTATTGGACGTGCTCCCCATAATGTTGGTCGTGGGCGCCCCGTATTGCCCGCCGCTGCCGGTCAAACCGTAGGAATTAGTCTTGAATGCGGACCCGCTGCCGAAATTTCCGGGGTCGCTCAGGCTTATCCCGGATTCCCCGACACTTTTTTGAAGCCGGCTGCCTGCGGCACTGTTTTGCGCATACAGCGACCTTGGTCCGGCCACGGCCAGTGCGAAAACGCAAAACACGATGAACGTTCTCATGGCGTTCCTCTTATTCCAGGTCCGGCCTGGTATGTGTATCTCCAAGCATAACCGCAAATTATTATACATCACTCCGCGATACAACTCTATAAGATTCTCCTGCGTTATAGATCGGCCATTGACGCTCCCGCGGCCAGTTGTTACTGTAAAACCCATGGTGCCACATAAGCTGCGATGCCGGCTGTCGTTCCTGATGTTGGCGGTTTTCCTGCTGCCGGCCGATGTGTGGGCGGAGGTCAAAAGCGAAGTCCTGGAAGGCTTTGAACAGTTCACGTCCTCCAGCAAGGCCGTTACGGGCAAGTTCACCGTCGTCGAAGGCAAGCCGGGGGTGACCCAGGGGCGGCAGGCGCTGCAACTGAAGCCCGATGCCTCCGTGACGATCGCCGTCAAGACTTCCAATTTCGCCAGGTTGCCCTGGCTGAAGATCGATGCCTTCGTCGAGGAGAAGGAATCTCCCAGCCGGTTGCGGCTTTCTTTCCAGGCCAGGAATTTCGGTCACGACGTTACCGCGATTTGCAGGCCCGGGCAGGACACGCTGGCGCTGCCGCTTTCGACGGCGAAGGCGGGACAGGAATGGCCGGACGAAGGTCTCAAACTGACCTTGACCAATCAAGGGCCCTGGGCGATCACGCTGGACAACGTCCGTCTGGAAGAGGCCGAACCAATCCCTCCGGGCGCGACCCTGATCGATTACGGGCCCGAGGGGAAGGCCCTGTGGCCTGGATTCTCCACCAGCTCCTCCGCGATCAGTTGGAGCGGCAAGGTCGAAGTCAGATCGTGGGGGACGGGGTTTCCCGATCCGCTCACCGGTTATTATCTCGCGCCGTATCTGCTGGATCGCGTGGAGGACTGCATCACGATCGACTCCCCCAGCGCCGGCGAGGCATGGCTGTGGGTCAGCCATTACGGCCGGGGCGACATTCAACCGCCCGAATACTACTTGAAGGCGCGCGGCCAGATGATCCTGGGCCGGCGATCCATGCTCAAGCAGCTTCTGGGGCCTGAGGGCCTCCAGGCGGGCGTCGAGGGCGAGTGGACGCCCCAGTGGATGGAGAAGACCTTCGTTCCCCGCATCGTCGATCTGGTGCAGGTGCCCCTCCAAGCCGGAAAGAACCAGATCGACACGTGCAATATTCAACTGGCGGCGGCGGCGATGGCGCCGGCCTCCGGAAAGGCGGCGCTGGATCAGTATGTCAAGAAAGTCAAGGAGGACCTCGCTCGCTATCGGCGGCAGTTTGTGCTGGGGCAACGACTGGAGTGCCGATCGGAAATCGAGCCGACCGACCCGGAGGTCAAGTCCGGCGCGATGCTCTTCGGAACGCCTCGCGGCTCGGCCAGTCAGCCCGGCTATCTGCCCAAGGAGGACGCCCGCCTCAAGGCCGCCGAAGGCACCTTGTACAACGGAGGGCTGACGGTGGTGTGGGCGGCGGCCGTCCCGCTGAAAAAAGCGATCTTCACCGGGTCGGTCAGTTCACTGCAATCCGCCGACGGAAAGCCCCTGGGCTCCGGGGCGGACCTCTGGTTCATCGAGCGCGTGCCTTGCGTCGCCCATGCCCAGGCGTCCACGATCCCGTGGATTCTCCGCCGCCGCCTGACGGTGGCCCAGCGCGAGGTCGTCCACCTGGCCGTGGTGGTTCAGGCCCCCGAGAACGCCCCCGCGGGCGACTATTCCGGCACGATCCGCCTCAATGCGGGCGCCGCCCACGCGGAGGCGCCCCTCACGGTCCACGTGTTTCGGTGCGGCCCGCCCCTGCCCCAGCCGCCCACCTTCGGCGTCATGGGCGGAGACCTGTCCATGGCGGTCTACGGGCCGATCATCGGCCCGTTGGACGCCAGGAAGAAAGAGCCACTGGAGATCAAGCTCCGCCAGGATGTCCTGGCCCTGGGATTCAACGCCACCGACGTGCCCTCCTGCGTGGTCTCCGTAGGCGGCAAGAACGAACCCGCGGTGGACGATTCCGCTTGCCGAGACACGGTTCGCGCGCTTCAGGGCAAACCCCTGCGAGGCAAGTTGCTGATCGATCTGTCCGGAACCCTTTGGGGGATTAAGAGAGTCGGCTCGCCAGGCATGGCGAGGTTCGACCGTTTCATGTCCGAGGCCGTCTCGCGGTCCAACGCCCTGGTCGCCAAGGCGGGATTCGCCGATTCGGCCTGTTTCACCGGAATCATCAACCAGGACGAAGACCTGGACAACAGCACGGCCCTCAATCTGAGCGTCGGCGTCGGCGCCCGGACGGCCGCGTACGTTTACGACACCGTGTTGACAAAAAATTCCAATGAGAAGTTGCTCTTGAAGCTACAGCCGGTTTCCATCCTGCTGGTGCGGGACGGCGGCTGGTCCAAGTATATGGACAAGGTCGATGCTTGGCGCAAGGCCGTTGAAGGCCGCGAGTACTACGCGGTCTTTTACCGGCCCGACGAGTATGGCATGGGCTTTCACTCCTGGGGTCAGGGCGCCAAAGGCTGGTACTGCACGGGCCTGTTCGACCCGCGCCCCTACCGCGGATTCGACTTCAGCTCCGACGGGTTCCTGGCCCCCGACACGGAACTGTCCGCGCCCTGCCTGCTCCTGCAATCGGTCCTGTGGATGCGGCAGGGCATGAGCGATTTTACGCTCGCCGCTCGCGCCGAAGCCCTGGTCAAGCAGGCCAAGAAGGCCGGGACCGATTGCGCCGAATTGGAGACCCTCCTGGATTCCATCCGCAAGGATTCCAGGGAAGGCCTGGCCTACATCGGCGCCCGCGGGGAGGACCTGGAGAAGAAACGCGTCGCCCTCATCCAAGCCGCCGCAAAGGTCGATGAGCAACTGAAAAACAAGTAATCCGTAATCCGTAACCGGTAACCAGTGGCCGAAAATAGGGACGCTACCCTATTTAGCACTCGGAAATAGGGTAGCGTCCCCTATTGTTCCCCTATTGTTCCGATGGAAAAAACAGCAAAACAAAGTGGCTAACTTCTTCTTCTTCTTCTTCTTTAGTCTTCTTTTTCTCTCTTCTTGTTCTTCTTTCTCTATCCGCGAAAATCTGCGTAATCTGCGGATCAGCGTGCCTGCGGGAAGATCGCGATTCGCAGGTGCGTGCATCCGTAGGGAATCAGCGTGACGGTCTCGACCTTTTTCGCCAGGCGCCCCGGCAGCGACTTGGGCTCCGGCAGCGGGGGGGTCAGGCGGAAGTCGCCCTTGTGGTTAAACTCCACGTCGCCTTTGCCGGGGAAGGTTACGTTGTCGTGGCGGAAGACCTGGCGCGTGCGCAGCATTTTCCATCCGGCCACCTTGCGGGCCGGGACGCGAAGCTCGATCGGCGCGGCCGCGACGCTCCAGGGGTTCGACGGCGCCGGGCGATGCACCACCTCGATGACCTCGTTGGCGTTCTTTTCATTCACGCACAGCGCGTAGTTCCAATCGCTTTTGGGGTAGACCTTCCAGGCGGGGAATGCCGGCGGCAGCTTGGGGTCGGAGGCGTCCTGCCAATCCTCCTCGATCCGCAGCGCGTAGACCAGCGGCCCACGCGTGATGCCGATCCCGCCGTCGGGCCAGTGGCTGACCTCGATCTCCATCGGCAGCAGCAGGCTGACGCGGTCGTTGTGCGCGAAGGTCCGCGCGATTTTGACGAACGTTCCGGGTGCGAACTTTCGCGCCAGCCGCCGGCCGTTGACGGAAATCTGCGCCCGTTTGCACCAGGCGGGAATCCGCACGTGCAGCGCGAACTTGACCGGCGGATGAGTTCCCTCCGTTGCGGATGGCCGCCGAGCAACACCCTCACCAGCCGTGCGGATCGTGAAATCGATATGCTCGCTGAAGGGATACTGCGTCTCCTGAACGATCGCAACATCCTGGCCGTCGATTCGGGTGTTGAGCACGCTGGGGCCGTACAAGGCCGCGACGATTCCGCCGCGCCCGTCGGACATCCACATTCGTCCGGCGTAGTTGGGCATGATGCGGTTGACCTCGCCGGGGCAGCACTGCACGGGCGGATTGGGTCGGTAGGCCATCCAGTTCGAGCCGCGGAAGTAGAAATTGTGGTTGGACGTGTCGTCGGCGACCACCTGGTTGGGGCAGGAGAAATATTGCAGGGCCTTGAAGTCGTCGCTCTTGACCGCGCCGGGTGCGGCGTTGAAGACGGCCTTCTCGATCTGGTCGGCGTAGCGGGCGTCGCCGGTGGCCATGAGCAGGTAGCCCAGGCCCCAAGGGTGTTCGGCGATGTCGCAGGTCTCGTGGCTGGCCAGGGCGTCCTTGCCGGCAAGGCCTTCGGTGCTGCTGCACACCCCGTCGATGAGTGTATGGTCGCGGTCGATCTTCTTGTATCCGTTGATCGTCGCGCGAAGGAACTTGCGGTTGCCCGTGTGCAGATAGAGCACCGCGCCGAGCTTGCCGATCTCGTTGTACGTCACGCCGTGCTCGGTGGCCCGCTCGGGCGACAGCAGCGCGCGGACGCAGGCTTGCGCGTCGGGGTGCAGCTTGTTGTGGCCCTCGAAGGCCTCGACGGCCAACTGAAGCAGCCGCTTGTCGCCGGTTTTTTCGTAGGCCCAAACCATCGGCTCGACGTTGCACACGTCGCGGGCAAAGGCGTGATCGCAGCCGGGCGAGAGGTAATGTTTGGCCAGGGCCTTGGGGATTCTGGCGTCGCCGGTGGCGGAGTATTCGGTCATCATCGCGCGGAAGAACACCGCGTGCGGCCAGCGATTGTTATCGACCCCCGGGCCGCTCTTGCGCATGAACTTGGGCCCCAGGTAGCCGTCGGCGTCGGCATGGTCCAGCACGTAGTCAATGTGATGCTTGGCCTTGTCGATCAGGAACCGGTCGCCCAGCAGCCGCCCGCAGCGGATCATGCCGTCGATCCAGTACCCGGTCTGCTCGTACGGCCACCAGTGCGAACCTTGATGCCCCTTGATTTCCGCGCCGCCCCAGCCAGGCCCGTCGAACGGATACCCCGCCACCTCCAAGTGGCCGGTCAGCCCGTCGCGCTGGACCTCCAGATAGCGGCGCAGCCAACCCTCGGGCTGGATGGAGGAAAGCGGAAGTTCACGGAGTTTTGCGTATTTCATTTCCGGCTCCAAAAGATAATCACCAAGGACACCAAGAGCACCAAGAGCACCAAGAAGACGAACGGAAGCCTTAGGAAGAAGCAGCGGGACTAAAATCAATAACTATTTCAATCTTTCCGGCTGTTCTTAGTGCTCTTGGTGTCCTTGGTGCTCTTGGTGGTACTCTTATTCGTACGATCCCAGCTTTTTGTACAGTTCGACGATCCGCTTGAAATTCGCGAAGCTGACGCTGTCGGGGATCGAATGGTCGCTGGCGAAGACGTATCCGCCGTTTTGTTTCATCACGGGGATCAGGCGTTTCATCTCGGCCTCGACGGCATCGACGTCGTCCCAGATCACCGCGTTCAGGCCGCCGTGGAAGACCAGCTTGTCGCCGAATTTCTTTTTGAGGGCGTAGGGGTCCATGCCGGCCTTGACTTCGAGCGGGTTGAGGCCGTCGATGCCGATCTCGATGAACTCGGGCACGAAGGGGTTCACGTCGCCGCAGGAATGCAGCTCGACTTTGAGGCCCTTGGCGTGGGCCCAGTCCACGGCGCGTTTCATCACGGGCTTGAGCAACTCGCGGTACATGCCCAGCGACATGAACTGGTTGTGCTTGTACCCCAGGTCGTCGCACCAGCCGATGCCGTCGAAGTGGTAGCCCGCGTCCCAGACCTTGTCCAGCAGGGCGATGCTCATGTCCAGGGAGTGGTTCCACATGTCGACCATCCACTCGGGGGAATCGATCAGGGCCATCAGCACGCGCTCGGTTCCGACGATCCAGGCGTGCGTGACGTCGAAACCGAACCACAGTCCGGTGCCGATCCAGGCGCCTTGCTGGCGCCACTTGGGGAAGTCGGTCTTGAGCTGCTCCCACGGAATGCGGTCTTCGGTGGGCGTCATGCGCTTCTTGGCCTCTCGCCATACGTCGGGGTTGACGATCGTGAAGTCCAGGAACTCGGGGGTCGAAGTGGCGTGTTTCCAGTTGCGCAGCGTCGCGCCCCAGGTGGTCGTGTAGGTCGTGTAGGTGTCGGTTTCCTCGATCACCTTGGCGGGGTACCGCGGCGTGATGTCCACGCCGAACCCGCCGCCCTTGTCCAGGTCGAAATAATCCACCCAGCTGGTGTCCTTGGGCAAGCCCTCGCGCTGCCATCGCTCGATGGTCGAGCCCCAGGGCCCGTCCTGCATCGGCACGCGGTCGGCGGTGCGATGCTCGTACATCCTCTTCATTCGTTCCTGACTGGTCATCTTGGCCATCGTTCTGTCCTTTCGTGTGGGCCGGTTATCATCGCCGAAAACCGCCCCCCGTTCAAGTGCCGCATTCTTTCGCGGCGCGATTGAGCCTTGCGGCCGACAAAAAATTTAGCCGCGAATTACGCGAATTACGCGAAAACAACGAAGATAATCACCAAGAGCACCAACCACACCAAGAGCACCAAGAAAAGCATAAAAGTGCCAGGAATGAAGTGTCTTGCCGTTCCGCTTGCGGCTTAGCATCTGTTTCTTCTTCTTCCCGTGAACCAAAACGGATGCTAAGCCGCAAGCGGAACGGCAAGAGATGAATCCTCGTTTCTTTGCTGTTTTCGCGAAATTCGCGGCAAAAGTTTTTGCTGTTGCCTGTAAAGAGGCGACGGTCGCATTTTTCTTTTGGGAGTGTTGTCCTGCTCGGGCCGTTTCCGTATAATACATACGAACGTCTGCTATTGGCGGGCCTCCAGCCCGTTACGGAAGGAGCCGACCGTGGTCAATCTATTTTTCGAGGCGCGCGCCCGCAACCGGAGCCGATCTTCAGGCGGCTTCACGCTCATTGAGATGTTGACGGTCGTAACCATCATCGTGCTGCTGGTTTCGTTGCTGATTCCCTCGGTGGTCAACATCGCCAACATGGGCTACCAGAAAAGCTGTTTCCACAACATGTACAAGATCGGGCAGCTCAACATCGAGTACGCCAACACGAACAACGGCTACGTCGTGCCGGCCAATTGCGGCGCTCGCGACCCGAACATCGGGGGCGGCAACAACCCTTACGTCACGGTGAGTTTCGACGAGTGCCTCAGGGAGCTCAATACCGGAACCGCCTACCGGACCATGGGGGGCGCCAACCTGTACCAATGCCCCGCGGGGCCGGCCGGGTGGATGGAGATGGGCGCCGGCTATAGGTCCTATCCCTGCGAGTCCGCTATACTCCCCTTGCATCCCCATGATCCCGATCCTCCCTGTTCGCCGACCGATGGGGGCAGCTATGTGATGAACATCCACCAGAACGGTCAGGCTAACTGGAATGAATGGGACGGCGCTTCCTGGGTGCAAAACCCCAATAGCACCACCAGTGTCGGGCTCAAGACCTCCCAATGGGACGATGCCAAAGGAACGATCTTCCTCTTTGAAACCTGGCGGAACGGTGGTTGGCAGGATCCGTCCTGCGCCATTGACCAGACGTGGGCCGGCGGACCCATGCTGGCCGCCTTCAACGGCGGCACTACCAAGGGGGTCAATCCGGACTCCTACCAGCAGGCCATCACGACCTGGCAGGAAAAGCACCTGGGCAAGGCCAACCTGTTGTTCTGCGACGGGCATGGGGATTCCAAGTACGTGGGCGACACTCTTCCGGGCCTGGGCATTGGCGATACCATCCTGACGACGGGCCTCAACTACGCCAATTTGAACATGACCACGCCCACCATGACGAGCTGTTTTACTGTCCGCGGCATGTGGACTCACGCGGCCGGAGATTAAATGAGGCATTGCATGAAACGACGACGGGCCTTTACGCTGGTGGAACTGCTGATGATCGTGTCCATCCTGGGGCTGCTGCTCATGATTCTCCTGCCGTCGCTGAAGAGCGCCATGGAGTTTCCTCGCCGCGCCACCTGCATGAACAACCTCAAGCAGATCGGGGTGGGCCTCTACAACTATCATAGTTCCAACAACGGTTATATGCCGCCTTTCTACTCCGGCGCCACCGCCGGCGGCTACGACTGGATCTGGACGGACTCGCTGGCGCCCTACGTGGACGGCGACAAACAGCCCGGGCCGGGCGTTGAGAGCGGCAACCCCGCCTGCGCGGGCGTCCAGAGCGTCGCGAATTATCCCGGCAAGTCCATTTGGGCCTGTCCGGACGCCATGCCCAACCCCGACCCGGATGTTGTGACCGCCTACGGAACTCAGTACCCAAGCGGCGGGTTCCGGACCAACTACGCCAATACCTGCGGCAGCGTCGAAGTGGGCGCCTGGCAGCCGTCTCTCAACAATGCCGGTCTGATCCTCTCGGACGGACTCCGCCAGAATGGTTCGCCTGACAGTTTCAGGGTGCCCAACCGTTACAATCAAATGGACAGCCGGTCTGTCATGATCTTCTGCGGTTGCTATGGGTGCGATGCGGATGCGGGACTCCCCGACCCGGCCACCCTGCCCAATGACTGGAACCGGAACGCCGATACTCCCCCACCTTTGGCGCCCGGAAAGGGCGTCATCTTCGTCCCGTTCGCTCATCTCCGTCAAAATCCCGGCCTGACCGTGAGCGGCAACGTGAGAGCCTACAGCAAAGGTACCCACATGGGTGGCGACCCCAATGGCACGGACCCCAACAGCAAAGACACGTGGGTGCCTGAGGGGAATTGACCGCCGTCCCGCGCGCCGCGCCACGCGAAGCCGTCACTTCCACGTTTCCATCCCAAAGGAAGGTGCCTCTTGACCACACGTTTTGACGCCTCGGGCAAACCCACCGCCCAGGCCCTTGCCCAGGAAAAGGAACTCCAGCAAATTTATCCCGCCTACCGAGGCGTGGACGACGAATACATTCACGCGGGCAAGGACGCGCTGGAACGCTGGCTGGACCGGAAATTCGGCCTCCGCATCCACTGGAGTCTCTACTCGATCAGCGGCCTGGGGCCCGAATCCTGGCCGATGCAGAACGGGCCGACGGCCACCCCGGTTTTCCGCTCGCAATACGAGGAACTGGCCCGATGGTGGACCCCCTCGCTTTTCGACGCCGACGACTGGTGCGACTGGATGGTGCGCTCGGGGCTGAAGTTCTTTTCCTTCACCACCAAGCATCACGACGGGTTCTCGATGTACGACACCAGGACCCGCGTCAAGCGGCGGTTCGTCCACACCGGCCCGGGCGCGCCCAGGATCGTCGATTGCGACCTGGCTTACAGCATCATGGAATCGCCCTTCGGCCGCGACATCGTCGGCGAGCTTGTCCAGGCCGGGCGAAAACGCGACCTGGGCATCAGCCTGTACTTTTCCCACATCGACTGGTTCGACGCCGACTTCCGCATCGACCAGTCGCACTATTACCGCGACCTGAAATACACGCTCCAGAGCGACCCCGCCGGCTTCGCCAGGATGATCGCCCGACATCGCGAGCAGATTCGCGAACTGCTGACACGCTACGGCCCGATCGACCAGCTCTCGCTGGACATGTGCCTTCCCAGCCGCGAACTGGGCATCTGGGACGAGATGGTCCGAACCGCCAAAATGGCCCGGCGATTGCAGCCGCAGGTGCTGATGCGGAACCGCGGCATCGACCAGTACGGCGACTACACCACGCCCGAGCGGTTCATTCCCTTCGGCGCCGACGCGGAAGACTCCGGCAGTTCCACCAACGGTTTTCCCTGGAAAGTGATCTACCCGGGCAGCAAGCATTTTTCGCACGTCTGGGCCGACGAGTATCATCCCGCGTCGTGGGTGGTGGGACACTTGGTGGACGTGACAGCCAAGGGCGGCAACTTCCAGGTCGGCTACGGCCCGGGTCCTGACGGGCGATTTGACAAGCACATCATCGCCACGCTCGAAGAGGTCGGCGACTGGCTGAAGGTGAACGGCCAGGCCATTTACGCGACGCGCCCGCACCGCGCGTTCAAGGAAGGCGACGACGTGCGATACACCCGCACCAAGGACAACCGCTTCGTCTACGCGATATTCCTGCGCTGGCCCCAAGGCCCCTACGCGGTCGGATCGGTCCGCCTGGCCAACGTGCGGGCGCGGAGCGGTTCGCAAATCACGATGCTAGGCCTGGACCACAACTTCCGCTACACGCAGGACGACCAGGCGCTGACCATCGAGATACCCGCCTGGCTGGCCGACCCCGCCAAACGCCCCTGCCAACATGCGTTTGCGTTTAAGATCGAGCAGGCTCTTACGTAGCATGGGCATCTTGCCCATGAGTCCCACGGGCGTCCCGCCCGTGTGTGGCGAGGGCATCTTGCCCTCGTGTCTCGCGGGCGTCCCGCCCGCGTCTTTAACCGTTTCTTCTTCATCAAAACGACAACGAAAACAGAAGGACGCGGACAGGATGTCCGCGACACACGCAGGCGAGACGCCTGTGTCACACGCGGGCAAGATGCCCGCGTCACGACACCCAGAGGCATTTCCCGGAAACCGAAAAGCACCCTTTCACCGATTACTGATTGCGGATCATCGGTTGCGCTGTACACTTCTGTTCTGTTGGGAAGGAAAAACATGAAAGCATTGGTCCTGACGGAGTACAAGAAGTTCGAGTTGCAGGACGTTCCGACGCCCGAGTTCGGCGAGGATGAAGTCCTGATCGAGGTCAAGGCCTGCGGCATCTGCGGCAGCGACGTTCACGGCATGGACGGTTCGACCGGGCGCCGCCGCCCGCCCGTCATCATGGGGCACGAGGCCGCCGGCGTGATCGCCCAGGTCGGGCCGGGCGTGACCGGCTGGAAAGTCGGCGACCGCGTCACGTTCGACTCCACCATTTATTGCGGCCGCTGCTGGTTCTGCCGGCGCGGGCAGATCAACCTCTGCGACAACCGCCGCGTGCTGGGTGTCTCCTGCGAACAGTACCGCCAGAACGGCGCATTCGCCCAGTTCGTGGCTGTGCCGCAGCACATCCTCTATCGCCTGCCCGACGGGCTTTCCTTCGAGCGCGCCGCCATGGTCGAGGCCTTGTCCGTCGCGGTCCATGCGGTCGAGCGGACGGTCGTGCATCTCAATGACACGGCCGTCGTGGTCGGCGCCGGCATGATCGGCCTGCTGGTGATCCAGGTGCTGCGCGCCCGAGGCTGCGGGCGGATCATCGCGGTGGACATCGAACCGGGCAAACTGGAGTTGGCCGGCAGGCTCGGCGCGACGGATGCAATCCGGGCGGACATGGCGGCAAACGACGCCGCCATGCCACCAGAGGTCGCCAAGCTCACCGCCGGTCGCGGCGCGGACGTGGCGTTCGAGGTCGTCGGAATGACGCCCACGCTCAAGACGGCCCTGGCCTCGTTGCGGAAGGGCGGGCAACTCACGCTGGTCGGAAACATTTCGCCGTCGGTCGAGTTGCCCCTGCAATCCGCCGTCACGCGGGAAATCACGATCAACGGCACGTGCGCCTCCTGCGGCGAATACGGCGCCTGCCTGGACCTCATCGCATCGGGCAAGGTCAACGTTGACGCCCTCATCAGCGCCGCCGCACCGCTGGCCGACGGTGCCAAGTGGTTCGACCGGCTGTACGGCCGCGAGAAGGGACTCAATAAGGTCATCCTGACTCCTTGAAAGGCCGATACGGCGCGGAACTTTGGCGGCGAACAACGACATCGCCGCGAAGAACCTGCAAACCCTGCTTGGATGGAAACATGAAAAAACCACAGGCCTTGCTTCTGGAAAACATTCACCCCGACGCCGCCGGCAGGCTGGCTGAGGCCGGGTTCGCCGTGACTCGCCGCCCCGGCGCGGCCTCGGAGACACAGCTTCGCAAGCTCCTGCCGGGGGTGGCGATCCTGGGCGTGCGATCGCGCACCAAAGTGACGGCCGCGGCGCTGGAGCGGGCCGAGGGCCTGCTGGCCATCGGGTCCTTCTGCGTGGGAACCGACAACGTCGATCTCTCGGCCGCCTCCGACCGCGGCGTGGCCGTATTCAACGCGCCCTACAGCAACACGCGCAGCGTTGCCGAACTGGTGATCGGCGAGATCATCATGCTCATGCGTCGCGTCTGCGACAAGAGCCGCCTGCTGCACCAGGGCGTCTGGGACAAGTCCAGCTCCGGCAGCCGTGAAGTGCGTGGCAAGACGGTGGGAATCATCGGCTACGGAAACATCGGCGGGCAGGTCGGCATCCTGGCCGAGGCCCTGGGAATGAGGGTCCTCTACTATGACCTTCTGGAGAAGCTCTCGCTGGGCAACGCGTATCGGTGCGGCTCCCAGTCGGAACTCCTGCGCCAGGCCGACGTGGTGACTGTGCATGTGGACGATCAGCCGCACAACGTGGGGCTCCTGGGCGCGCGGGAGTTGGCCCTGATGCCGCGGGGGGCCATGCTCATCAACGCAAGCCGAGGCCGAGTGGTGGACCTGCCGGCGCTGGCGCGGGCGCTGAAGCAAGGCCGCCTGGCCGGCGCTGCCGTGGACGTTTTCCCCAAGGAGCCCTCGGCGGATGGCGAAGGGTTCCTAAGCCCGCTTCAGAACGCCCCCAACGTGATCCTGACGCCGCACGTGGGCGGCAACACCGCCGAGGCGCAGCGGAACATCGCGGCCTACGTGTCGGACAAGCTCAGGTCGTACCTGCGGATGGGCGACACCTTCTATTGCGTGAACCTGCCCCAGGTGCAGCTCCCGGTCATGCGCGCCGCGCACCGGCTGCTGCACATCCACCGCAACGTGCCCGGCGTGATGTCGCAGATCAACTCCATCATGGCCGCGCACGGCATCAACATCGCCGGGCAATACCTGGAGACCAACGACCGCATCGGTTACGCCATCACCGACATCGCCAAAAAATACGACCAGTGCGTGATCCAGTCGCTCGAAAGCATCAAGGAAACCATCCGGTTGCGGGTCCTGTTCTAACCTTCCAACTCTTCCTTGAGGCCCTGCGGCAGCGATTCCTTGAGTTGAGGGAATTTCTCGATGATGCGGAAGATGTCGGCCAGGTCCTTCTGCCGTTTGCTTCTGCGGCGGGTCGTGTCCGTGTATGCCCAGACCTTGCCTTGCAGGACGTTTTCCAGTTTCGCGACTTTCATCGGATATCCCAGAACGTTCTTGTCCGCGGCGCTTGCAAGGAATTCCTGGTAGCGAGCGTCCTGCTGAAGTTGGATTCGCAGGTCTGAGTCCGGGCTGGTGATGTTGACGCTGTGCTCGAACGGCTCGATCTTCATGCCGCGTGTTTTCGATTCTTCGCAAATCGCGGCGAGGTTCTCGACGGCGGCGACGATGTCCATGTCCAGGCTCACGACCGGCTCGACATATGCGTTCACGGCCAGTCCCCCGATGATGCAATATCGCGAATTCGTTTGGGCCAGGATGTCCAGAAAGACCTGGATGATGTCGGCTTTCCCGTTGGCCATCCGATGGACGAATTCCTTGTTGGTCATAGTAACTTGCCCTTTCGTCCATGAATTCTACCACGTCTCCCGTTCGGTTCACACCCGGCGTTTCGTTTGCTCGGCAATTGTCGCAGTAGTATACTTCTGGTGATTCATTGATTTGACATGGAGTGCCAATGTCCGAAACAAATGCCCCCATCGGCCGCCCTGTCCGCGTCTTGAGCCTGAGCTTCTGCGCGGGCAAACCCCTGGATGACGTGGCCGCGATCATCGACCGCGAGGCCGCTTTGCCGACCGACGTCATCGCTCTGCCGGAGACCTGGCACATAACCGAAACCAGCGCCCCGCAGCCGCTCGACGGCCCGATCATAACGCGCATGCGGCAACTCGCGCGCAAGCACAACGCGTACATCGTCTGCCCGCTGGACCGCACCGAGGGCGCCCACCGCTGGAACTCGGCCGTGCTGATCGACC
>CAZYDC010000032.1:0-17210 GCA_964646065.1 uncultured Planctomycetaceae bacterium
CCCTGTGCCGCTAACCACGGGTAGCCCGCAGACGGGCAACCCGTGGCTATTTTATCGAAGACAAAAGGCGAGTTCACGATTGTAACTGTGACGCCGATGGCCATAAAGCGATAAATCCATATCTGTTATGTGCCATGACCTTCGATTTTCCACCACTTAAATTGGAGGAGAACCACAAAACAGAATATCCCGTTGCATGCAACGGTGCTACAGTGCCCGGAAACATGCACTGAAGAGGGTGCCGAAACAACGCCTGCCAAGCTTACTCCCGGAGTTTTGCCTCCATGCGCGTCTTGGCATCGATCGCCGGGGGCTGGTTCCATTCCACCTTGAGGGACCGCGTGTACGCTTCCAGCGCACCCTTGTAGTCCTTGCGTTTCTCGAGCATTTGGCCCAGACGGTTCCATGGCAAAGGCGTCCGCGGGTTGGAGGCGGTCCACTGCCGGTAGGCCTCCAGGGTCTCGTCCTCGTTTCCGGCCTTCTCGCACAGGTCCGCCAGCATCTGGTGAGCGGCGGTGAAGTCGGGCGACAGCGCGATGGCCTTCTGCAGAAGCGCCTTTGCGTCGGCGGGCTTGTTGGCGTCAGACGCCTGCTGCGCCTGTTTCAACAGGTCCTGGGCCTTGAGCAGGTTCTGGGCCGCCTCTTTGGCGTCCCTTTTGACGCCCGCGGTCAAGCCCATCAGGATGGGCACGGCGTCGCCGTCGGCAATGGCGAACCGTAGGGCCTTGATGGGCACGTCGGGGCGGGGGTTGACCCACTGCATCAGAAGGACCGAGATCGGCGAGAACATTTTGCAGCTTCCGGTCCAGGCGACATAGGACTTGGTGCCTCGCTCATAGATGAATTCGCCGCCGGACTTGCTGGCCCAGTCGCGGATGTTCTCGCCGTTGCGAAGCCGGATTTCCTCCGTGCTGCCGTCGGCGTACTGGATCTGGTACAGGGCGACCTGCCCGCCCGTGTAGGCGGCGGAGTGCAGGAAGCAGAGCCCTTCGGCGGGATAGCCGATCGGTATGGTCACTTCCTCGGGGGTGTCGCTCTTGGGCGGCTTGGCGGAGGATTTCAGGACAATGATGCTCTTGGCCCCGGCGCCGATCTTGAAGGGCACGCCGCGGAACGTTCTGTCGCCCGTCGGGAAGGACCGCAGGTCGGCATCGGGTCCCTGGTCGGACCAGCCGCCCTTGCCGTCCTCGGCGACATCGTCAACGAGGGATCGATTGGCATACGGGGTGAGGTCGATCGTGCGGTAGGCAAGATTTTGCGACCATTCGCGCGGCGGCGGGGGGGGAGTGATGCTCACGCCAAGTCCGATCGCCAGCGCCGACAAATTGCGGCCGGTCTGTTTGGTCAGCCTGTCGTGCCGGCTCATCCATCGCCGCTGATCGACGATGATCCTGCCCGAGCCTGTCTTGAACTCCACCAGAGCGCCCGGGAAGACCAGTTCTCGCCCGCCCTGGGCGGCCACCGACCAATCCTGCAACGGCTCGATGAGGACGTCAGGGCTCTCCACAGGATCGCTGTTCCATACGTACTGTTTCCAGTACAGGTCCAGATGGCTCAGGCCGGCTGTCAACGGATCCAAGACGCTACGGTACGCGCGACCTTCCCACATCCGGTAGGGTGGAATGGTGATATGGACGGGCGCTCCGGTCAGTTCGCTCAGCCACGAGGCGTCGTCGGGCCTGGCGCCCAGGATGACAAGAGTCGCGCCCTTGGCCAGGCTGGTTTTCCATGCGGCTTGCTGGGCGGCGGGCGGAATGCCGCCGGCTTCCACAAGGGTCGGGCGGTTGGCGTCCAGATCGGCGTCGGGCGCGACCGGTTCGAAATCAACGCCCAATTCCTGCATCTTTTTGCCGGCCGGCCCGTCCTTGGGGCCGATCAGGCGCAGCCGCTTCGTGGGCGAAAGGAAGGCTTCCGCGCCGCAGACGTAGGTCAGCGATCTGGCCATCATTTCCCTGGCCATGGGCTCCTGATCGTAATTGGCGACCAGGGGCAACTGGCAGAGCAGGTACGAACCCTTGCCGCGATAGAGCTCCATCACCTGCACGTACTCCAGTCCGGCCTCGGCCCCGCTGTCCACCAGGGCAATGGCGGCGCCGTTTTCGGGTTTGGAGTATGCGCCCCTGGCCGATACGCGATCGGGCGCCCAGAAATGCAGGTCCCAGGAAGTCACACTTTTGAGCAGCGGATGGCTCGCCATGCGCACGTACGGCTGGCTGACCCACTCGCGAGGTTCCAAGCCGGTCTTGACGGGCAGGCCTTGCAGCAGGACAGACTGCGCCAGAACGAGCACGCGCCCGCCCTTGTCCACAAACGGGGCCAGCCCGGCCGCCTGCTTGCCCGCCATCGACTCCGAAGAATTGTTGGCGGGCTTCGCGGCGTCTTCGTTCAACGCGCCTTCGCCGATGATGAAGACGCACGCCGAGGGCTCGCCCGCCGGAGGCGTTACGCTGGGCGATGTCTCGAATTTCACCCCGGCGGTTTGCAGCAACTTGGCCGTGTTGCCCTTGGGGTCGAACAGCACGACCTTCCGCGCGGCCTCGCCGACGGCCGGCGGCGTGTCCGGCCAGACATCAATGTCCCGATCCTCGCCGCAAGCGAACTGGCCTTCGGAGTACAGGCGAAGTTCGAGCGTGTATTTCGTTCGGGCGGCAACCGCCGGCAACGTCAGCGACAGCACAGCGCGGTGCGTCGTGCCTGATTCCATCTTCTGCTCGTCCGTCCCGTCGAGCACCTTGTTGCCGTCAGGCCCAACCAATCGCCACTTGAACGACATCTCCGCCGGGCGGAACAGGTCGTTCAGGATCGAATAATTGCGCACGAACTTGCGCCCGGCAAAACCGTGATGGGCCGTGTCGGGCATGATGAAGGTCTGGAGCAGTTGCCCGCGAGTGATCGTTCCGACTGTCTCTTCATGATTGGAGTGGATGGCCATGTTCAGGTCGCGATGGCCGTCGAAATTCTGCTTCCACATCCACATGACCGGTCCGGCGGAGGCTTCGAGCGAGGGCGAGAGCACGTTTTCCTCGTCCATGAACTTGCAGCTTCCGGGCGGCTGGTAGCCGGCGACCTTCCACTGGTTTTCGGTGTCGGCGAGGATCTTGGAGCCGACCTTGTAGGGGGCCGGGCCGTGGATGTTGACGGCGAGTTCGTCGCCCGGTTTGAGCTCCTTGTCGAAGGGCTTGAGGAACGCGCCGTCCGGGAAGAAGGAAGAGTGCCCGTCAAACTCAAAGCCGGCCCTGGGGTCGCGCCCGGCGCCTTCGAGCATGTAGTGCGTCGAGAGCACGTAGTGCAGGCCGCCGATGTCATGGTCGCCGTTGAAGAACGTCCATCGCGAGGGGTCGAGCGTTTCGGCCACGTGGCTGAGCCCGATGAACCGCTTGCCGGCCAGCGTCATGTCCGCGCCCGTGTAGGGGGCGTACGTGTACCATTCGTTGGACAAATCCCAGGCGATGATGCATGGATGGTTCCACGCCCGCCGGATGGCCTCCTGGGCGTTGCCTTCGGTGGTCTTCCAGAAGGCGTCGCTGGCGATGTTGTACTTGCTGGGCGTGTTGACCAGGCCGGTGACCAGGCAGGTGATCGGGGCGCCGGTCTCGTCATTGAAATCGGTGCAGAGGCTGCCGCGCCCCAGCGTGATGGCGGCGCGAACGCTGATGGAGGGCGCCGTTCCGATGCTGTTGAATCGCACGGCCCGGCCGTTGAAGAAGACCTTGTCGTGATCGACCCACGTTTCCCGGAAGCCGAAACGCTCGCGGGCCAGGTCCAGGCGCTTGCCGCTCTGGGCATCGACGATCTCCACCGCCATCACGTACAGATTCGGCTGGCGCCAGTCCCAGAGCCTGGCGTCCTTCCATTCCTTCGTGAAATCCATGTCCTTGGACTCGCCCGCCTTGAGCGTGAGTTCCTGGTCGCCCAGCGACAGGACCGGGTTGCGGGCGTCTTCCACCGAGGCCTTGACCTTGAGCTTGGCCTCCTGCCCGGAGGCGTTGACGACGCAGAACCGCGCGGCGACCGAGCCCTTGCGGAAGGATGTGTCCACCTTCACGTCGCGTGCCCATACTTGGGGCATCAGTTCCAGCCAGACGCCTCCCCCGGTGGCGCAGAACCCTCCGCCCATGGAAAGCGACGCGTTGCAGTCGCCGGGCGCGTCCATGTACTGCGTGCTCTCGGTGGGGTTGTCGGCGTTGACGTACTGGGGATTGGTGATCGCCAGTTTGTTGCGGACCACCAGCAGAACCTGGTTCTCGCCCTCGCGCACCGCGCCGGTTGCGTCGGCGACCAGCGGCGTTCCGTAGCCGCGCACGTTGCCGACCTGCCGGCCGTTGACGTACAGCGTTCCCTCGCTGCTGACGCTGTCCACAACGATCCTGGCCACTTGCTTAGCCTGGTCCGCGGTGAGGGTGAACTTTCGCCGCACGTACATGGCGTTGGACTTGGGGTCGGTGTAGTTGGCGAACCTTCCCCATTGTGGCGGCACGGTGACCGGATCGAACTTGAGGTCCGCCGGCGGGGGGACGACCGGTTTGAGGTCGCGCGTGAACGCGGCCTCCCACGCGCCGTGCAGCGCCAGGCGAGGCCGCGGCGAGTTCATCACCTGTTTAACGCCCAGCCGACGGTGAAAATTGTACGAGAAGGGGTCCATCCACGGGACCATGTGTCGCAAGCCCGGGAAGAAGGAGAGTTCGTCGTACGCCGGCCAGCCCAGGTCGGGATTCTTGAGGGCCTTGATTGTCGCCGTCATCCCGTAGGACGTATCGTCGGTCGTGACGTCGAACGGGACCGGGCGCGTGACGCAGGCGTGCGGCGCCAGGGTCAGCTTCGCGGCGTCGCGTCCGGCCACCTGCATCTGGTATCCCTTCACGACGCATTCATAGTCCACCTCGATCGGAACCGGCAGCGGGTTGAACAGCAGGCACTGGGCCTGAGGCTTGCCGTCGGGCCCGCGCAGCAGGTCATCGGTAGAATCGATCCACTGCTCGGGACCGTAGTAGGAGTCGGCCATGCAACTGCCGATTTCCTTGCCCTTGGCCGGCAGGAAACTCGTCTCGGCACTGAGCCCCAGAGACGGCTCTTCGTTGAACGCGTTCTGTCCGGGGTTGATCCGCATCCGGTGCGCCCCGCGGCGAGGCTCGGTGGTGTGCAGAACCATTCTGGCCGCCCGCACGCGGCTGCCGTAATTGCCGACGACCTCGATTTCGTCGTTCGCTTTGAGATTCTCCGCCGCGGCAGACTGCGCCTCGGCGAACCAGTATCCCGGGGCCACCTGCACCGGGTCGCCCAGCGTAGTGACGTTCAGCCGCCTGCCGTTCAGGAAAAAGTCGGTGATTTCACCGGCGCTGGCCGCCTCGGGCTTGCCCGCGCCTTCGCCCGTCTGATACAGCACGCCGACCCAGTACCGCCCGGGTTTGATCGCCCCCAGCCGCCAGTACATTCCGCCCACGTTGGGCAGACCAATGAGCCGAGGACGCTGCACGACCGCCGTGCTCAGCCCCTTGACCGGAGTGTCCTTCTCCAGATTGAAATCCAGACCCTCGACGAGCGGCTTGGCCGACGTCGCCTCGTACACGTACCCGCCCTGCGCGTCAGGAACCGTTTCATGCGCGCCGGGCTGCGTCGGTTCGATGGTTGTGATGAGCTTGGACCGGGCCTCGGTGTAATCCACCTTGGGCTTTTCAGCAGGCTTCTCGCCCACGGGCACCGGGTCTTCGGGAACAGGCAGCGGAACCGGCGTCGCGCCTTGGGGCAGCAGCGGCCCATACCGCTTGACCTTGGAAACGCGAACCTCGTCCATCCAACCATTCCAGGTCAGGTGCTGGTATTCCGAGCCGATCGTAATCGCCACGGGCGCATCCCACCATTTCAGCGGCAGCTTGGTCGTCATCCCCGACAGCACGCCGTCAAAATACATCCGCCAGGCCGACTTGTCCCAACTCACGGCCACGTGGTGCCATTCGCCCTTGCGCATTCGCATCGCGGTGACCGCGCCGTCCGTTTGGATGTAATTGGTCTTGCCGTAGGTGTCGCCGTCAATGCGATAGCTCATACTGACGGTCGTGTCGCTGCCGGCCATCACCGTGAATAGTTCGTTGCTGGGCCCGCGCACCTGGAGATACAGGTTCGCCCGCCGCCAGTCGGCCATCATGGGCATCTCGTCGGGGCTGAACCAGAATTCCAGTGTGCCTTCGGCGGGCATGGCCGGCAGCTTGAACGGCTTGGTGGCGACCTGGCCCGGCAGCTTTGCGCCGTCCAATCGCAGGCCCCGACCGAAGCGCCCGCCGTCGGCGACTTTCATCTTGCCCTCCAGCTTCAGATCGGGATCGTCTTTGTCGAAATCCAGAAGCAGGAGCGTGTTTTCATCGCGATCGCATTTCTTGTTCAGCACGGCGTCGGCGTCGTAGGGTTTGTCCATTGCGGCCGAGATGTGCGCGTCGTCCAGGACCATTTCGCACGGCGCCGCCATCGAAATGCGCAGCCAGACCAGCCGGATGTGGCGGGGAATCTCGATGTTCGCGCCGATGTTGGACCAGGCGGCATTGGGCTTGCCCGTGACCACGCCAAGCTGCTGCCAGCCCTCGGGCGCCTCGCCGAATAACTCGACCGTCAGTTGTCCGGAGCCCTTGGCCCAGGCGCCGTAGGAGTATTTTGCCCCCGGCACGACCTCGAACTTGCCCATCTGGATATAACCTCCGCCGCCCTGGGCCGAGGAGACGGCCAGCGAATGCTTGCCCGAATGAGCGTCGGCGGACTGCTTGAGCCTCATCGGTTTGTTGACGCACCATGTCCAGCGCGTCGGGATGAGCGGGTCGGCGCCTTCAAACGCCGGATCGTTCTTGATCGTATCCGGCAATCGCTCGATGCCGTGGTGCGACCAGAACTCGAACGAGCCGTTGGGCAGCAGGTTGCTTTCGTCCGCGAAGGCGGCCAGGGAGGTCAATGTCAGGAACGCGACACACGTCAGAAGTTGCAGTCTCATCAGGTTTCTCCAAAGGAGGCCACGAAAAAACAGCCTAAAGTGCGCGGGAACACGAAGGATCATAAGAGATAAACTACCGCCAAGCCGGCAAAGAACGCAAGAAATGCTTTGCTTCCGAGAATCTTGTCAACGTCGGCGGGCAGAAGGTGGCGATGTTCATCGTTCCTGCAAAGTAGCATGGGCGTCTCGCCCATGAGTCTCACGCCCGTACGGGCGTGGTGCTGTTGCTTCTTTTGTTCCACCTTCCCCGATAAGGACAACGACAAAAGCAAAGACACGGGCGGGACGCCCGTGGGACTCATGGGCAAGATGCCCATGCTACGAGAATGCGATTGCCCTGGGTTGTGACGGGGCAGTGTTTTCCAGACCCTATATCGGGTAAGATACCACAAGAATGCGTGCTCGTACTCGAGCCCAAGAAGGATCCCTTATGAGAAGATCGTACACGTTGTGGACGTTGGCCGCGGTGGTGGTTCTGGCGGGCACGGCGAATTTGATTGGCCTGGCCTTGGCGAAGGGCTCAATTGCGGAAGGCAAAAGTCCGCTTCGCAATCTGCTGGTAAATCCGAATTTTGAGCGGACGACGCCCGCGCGCCGGTTGGACGGGCCTTTCCAGAGGGCGTTGCCTGGTTTTGAGGGAAAGGCTTTCCTGCCCAACGGCTGGGCCGTCTTGCCCAACCACGACGGCGCGGGGGTCATCTCCGTCGTGCAGGTCGAAGGCGGCAGCGCTCTGCGCGTGCGGACCAAACCAGGCGAGAGCGTCTCGTTGCGGCAGCAGGCGGAGGTCGTGCCCGAGGCCGCGTATGCTTGCGGCGTGTCCGTCAAGGGCAAGGGAACCGTTTCTCTTCGCGTGTCGGATGAACTCCCGGCCCCGTGGCAGTCGTGGGGTCCGGTCAGTGGACAGGCCGCGGAGGCGTGGACAAAGGTCGGCCTGACGGTGACGGTGGGGGTGCATCGGCACTTTGCGGCGTTGTGGATCGACATCGGCGAGAACGCGGACGTGCTCCTGCGCGACGCCGAGTTCAGCGCACCTTTGGGCCAGGTGACGTTGCCGGAGACCCTGGTAACCACCAAGCCCACCCGCGATGCGGACACCCTCTTCCTTGAGGATTTCGACGGCCCGTCCTGTGCGTTCGAGTTGGGCAAGGATTGCAAGTTGACCGCGGATGGCGAGGGGCGATTCGGGCGGGGCTTGCTGGTCACGCCGGCCACCGGCGGGGCCAAGGCGCCTCTTTCGTTCGGGAAACTTCCGGAAGTCGGGACCATCGAGTTCTGGTACAAGCCGGCGGTTCTTTCGGCCCAGCAGGGTTGGGATATCATTCCTTTTGCATTGCAGACTCGAGTTCCGAACAAGGACTGGACCCAAATGGAACTCCTGATCGACTGGTGGACCACGACCCTGCGGTTCGGCTTTCGACAGGAACATTGGGAGTCCATGGAATCCTGGGCTTCGTCGCATTTGCTGAGCGACACCGGCTGGGGCTGCTGGCAGCCGGGGACCTGGCATCACCTGGCCGGTTCATGGGACCGCGAGGCCATGCGGCTCTATGTCGACGGCGCGTTGGTGGGCGTTCGCCCTCAAGGCACGGATGGGGAAACCTGGGATCATTCCGCCCGGGGCAGGGGATTGCCGGAGGGCGATGTGACGTCGCTGGTGCTGTCCGCGGCGGGAGTGGTGGATGAAGTCCGCGTTTCCAAGGGGCTGCGTTACGGCCCGTTCGTGCCGGTGGGCGCGACCAATCCGCCGCTGGTAGCGCCCCGCGTTGCGGCGGCGCCCCGCGCGGCGGCGGCGAACGCTCCCCACGTCGAAACCAGCGAGAAGGATCTGGACGCGCTGCGGGCCAAGAGCATCTCGGCGATTCCCGAAACGCGGGCGACTTACACGCTCGGCGCCGCACAGGCGCTGCCGGTGTGGGAAGGCATGGCCGGGATGCAGTTGCTCAAGGATTACTTCGGGAAAGGCGCGGACGCCGTCCGGCTCGATCCGGGGCAGGAGATCTCGGGAGAGATGGTCCGCCCCAGCGCCGCTTACTGGAAGCTGGCGGACGCTGGACCGCAAATAAAGCCGCCCTTGGATAAGGCCACGCGGCCTGGGCCAACGAGTGAGCCAAATTGCGTCCAAAAGGGAAAATATTACGTCGGTCTGTGGCTGGAAACGCAGGACGATTCGCTGCGCACAGAGTATTTCAGTGGGCGGATGCTCACGGGGCTCTATCTGAACGGCTGGCCGGTTCGGTTCTCGACGACATCGGACCCCGTGCAGGTGAAGCCCGGAATATGGTTGGCGGAACTTCAGACGGCCGAGGCGGTTGATTTGAAGCCCGGCGACGAGTTGGCGGTCCGGCCTAACTGGGGCACGATCTTGCGTCTGGCGTTGTATCGCACAGATCGGGAATCGGGTTCCGGGAATCGGGTTTCGGAAAGAAACGGCGAAAGCCAGCCGGCGATCTCCGGGTGGAACCCCGAATCCCGAACCCCGAATCCCGAATCCCGATTCGTTCGCGGGCACGGCGTGACCGGCCAGACCTTTGGCATGATGGGAAACGGTAATTTCCCCAGGCTGCGACTGGCGATGAAGAGCGAAGTTTTCGGTTCCGGGGAAGCCGGAAAGCCGCACGAGGTTAGGATTCAAGTGGCCAACCCGCTGCCCTACGCGGCCGATGCGGTGGTGGATTGGAAGCTGACGGACTACTTCGGTTCGCCTGTCGCCGCCAAGCAGGAGGCGATCCGGATCGAACCGCACGCCGTCAAGACGATTGTCTATCCGTTCGTCGCCCAGGCCTCCGCGCGGGCCTACCAGCTTGACGTCAAGACGCACCCGGCAGAGGGCTTCCGCGTCCCGGTCGAGCGGCCCGTGGAGATGATCGAGCTGAACGACTGGGCCGGCCTGGAATTCCTTCCAAATCTTCTGGGCCCGCTGGAGGACTGGAACCGCGTGCATCGCGACCTGACCGCCATCAATGCCGGCGGCCGCATGGAATGGCTGCTGGACGGCGAGGACTGGGAGCGAGGGCTGTTCATGCAAAGACGGATTCCCGCCACTCCGCCGCCGGACGTTCAGTGGTCCCGCGCCCGCGTTCCTTTTGACCAGTGGTGGGTGCCTCTTCCCAAGAACGCCTTCGGCATGTGGTATCGTAAGAAATTCAAAACACCCGAATGGATGAAGGGCGAGACCTTCCAGGTCGGCGTGGAAATGGGGGGCGACATGGCCCCCGAAGCCACGGTGTTCCTGAACGGCCGGCGGATGGAGCGAACCTGGGGCGACGGATTTTTCTCCAGCTTTTCGGACGTGACCTCGGCGATTCACCGGCAAGGTGAGAATGAATTGGTGATTCTTGTTCGCGGCCCCATTGCCACCAAGAAGGATGCCTATGTCGATCTGTACAACCCCGACAACTACCAGGAAAACGTCCGGCAACAGGATTTCCCGGGAGATCTTTGGAACTCCGGCGGCATGGGGTCGGTGCATCTACTGACCACTCCGGCCTTGCGCGTCAGGCAGACCCTGGTGATCCCGGATCTGGAAAAAGACTCGCTGGCGGCGCTCAACCGGATCGAAAATCACCGGGACGAGCCCTGCACGGTGGAGCTGCGATACCAGGTGTTCCAGGAAGGCAAACTGGTGAAGGACGCGGTTATTCCCTCGCAGACGGTTTCGCTCAAAGCGGGCGAGGTCGCTGAGGTCCGGGCGCAGGGGCGCGGCAAGGGCTTGCGGCCTTACACGTCCCCGGACCCCGTCATGGCCAAGCTGGTCACGACGCTCAGGGTCAATGGCGTGGTGATGGACACGCAGGAACAGCGATTCGGGTATCGCAGCGTCAAGGTGCAGGATGGTTCGCTGAACCTGAACGGACAGCCTCTGTGCGTGTCCGGGCTGACCTGCGGCGAGTCGAGCCAGCATTTCTTTGAGCGCGAAAACGGCATCCGCCTGCGCCGGAGTTGGCATCTGGACCGGATGGCCACCGACCCGTGGTCGGAGCTGGGCATCTTCAGCAACCCCCTGGTCCCGTACACTTCGGTGGAGTCCTGGGAGCAGTTGAACAACGACAAGCTTTGGCAGCGAGCCGGCCAGAATGCCGTGGAGACGTTGTGGAGCGAGGGTTCCCGCCCCGGCAACATCGGCTGGACGATCTCGAACGAGAGCTATCACTACTCCTGTTATTCCGTCGGTTCGGACGGCCAGACCAAGGGCGCCCAGCGATATGGCGAAGTGATTCAAGAAGTGCGCAAGATCTGGCCGGACTTCTGGTTCATATCCGACGGAAACGAGAGCCTGGGTCATCGGCTGGACTTCACCTCGTGGCACTACCTCAACCAGGGTTGGGGCGACCGCTACAACCTGGGAGCTTACGGGAAACCCGGGATTTCCCACTATCCGCCGGACGGTTTCTTCGTGAGCGGCGCGGCCAGTGCGCCTCGTGCGGATGTGGTGGTGCATGGCACCGGCGCGGACGATTGGAAACCGGGCATGGCCTGCGGCGCGACAGAGGAATTCTGGTTTACCAGCGAGAAGAACGGTCCGGCCATCGCCAAGTACATCGGCGACCGCGGGGCGGTCTCCAGCGCGTGGCAGTTCAATACCGGGCGAGGCATGTGGTGGACCAAGCTGTCCGTGGAGGCCTACCGCGACATGGGGGCCAGCGACATCTGCACGTACCCGATCAATTTCCTGAACCTGGTGATGCAGAATGTGACGTTCTCTTTGCCGCAGCAGGAGATTCGCTACTACAGCGGCGCGGCCTTTGAAAGGCGATTGAATATCCATGACGTCGAGTTCGCGCCGGGCCAACTGGAATTCACGTGGAAGCTGGTCGGCCCCAGCGGCAAGACTTACGCGGGCAAGACGCTGAAGATGGAATCGACCACCTCCTATCTGAAACGGGATCACATCGCGTTCAAGGCGCCGACGGTTCAGGAACGCACGGCGTTCGTGCTGGACATGGAGCTGCGTAAGGACGGAAGACTTCGCGAGCATGAGCAGCGAACTGTGGAAGTCTGGCCGGCTAGCAGTTTACCCGCAAAGCTGCCCGGAGCCCCCAAGGGGGCCTCTTCAGAAACGCCTCACGGCGTCACTACGAACGTGGCACTGTTCGACCCCGAGGGCAAAACCCAGGCCGTGCTGGAACGCTTTGGCTGTTCGCCAAAGCCGATCGCGGCGCTCACGGCGGGCTCCCTGGCCGGCAGCCGAGTGCTAATCGTCGGGCCCAATTGCGTGACGGCCAACATGGCGGCGGAGCAGGAAATCGTCCGTCACTTTGTCGAGGCCGGCGGCAGGGTGCTGGTGCTGCCCCAGGCCGACGCATCGCTGCTGCCCGCCGACACCCATCTGGAAAAGGGCAACTATGCCAGCATGGGGTTCGTGAGGGCGGCCGATCACCCTGTCATGAAGGGGTTGAAGGACGTTGATTTCGCCATGTGGAATTCCGGGCACCTGATCGCCAAGGGCCTCTACCGCACGCCGTCGCGGGGAAACTTCCTTCCGCTGGTGGAGTGCTTCCACTGGGACCCGGTAGCCAACGCCTTTTCGTGGTCGCCGCTGTGGGAACTGTATTTGGGCAAGGGCTCGATCGTCGCCACGCAACTGCCGTTGGTGGAAGACCTGGAGAGCGAACCGATGGCCGCCGAGATGTGGCGGCGGCTGCTCGATTATCTGAACAAGGACGTCTATCGCCATCCCATCGCCACCCTGGCGGTTCTTGAGGGCGTGTCCGAACCGGTCCTGGGCCGGCTGAGGGAAATCCGGGCGAACGTCGAGATCGTGCAAACGTTGGACGCGCAGAAACCGGTATCGTTGGTGGAGATGAACCGCTCCGATTTCAGCAGGGAAACGGAGGCGTTCCGTCAATACGTGCAGAATGGCGGAACGCTGGTGCTGCACCGCGTGCGGCCGGAACATCAGGAATGGCTGGCCTCGCTGACGGGTCGCAAGGTGACGGTCGAGGTTCAACCGTATCGGGCCTGGGTGGACCGGGAAATGCTCCAGAGGCATGACGGGCTAGCCGAAGGTCTCAACAACGTGGACTTCTATTGGCGGGCGAATGTGCCCTGAGAGAGGTGGGACAGCCTCTGCCAGGTCTCCTCCGGGCTGGCCGAGGGCAAAGGGCAGGTGGAGTACGTGGTCAAAGTCCAGGACGCGGCGGATTACCTGTTCCCCGGCGGCTGGGTGGAAGTGCCGATGGCCAAAGGCCGCATCGTGATCGACCAGGTCAAGTGGGAACTTCCGGAAAGGGACAAGAACGACTACGGCAGCCCGATGCGGGTGGCGTCCATGCTGCTGGGCAACCTCGGAGTGGTTCAGAGTCCGCCGGCGCCCAAACCCGCGCTGCCCAAGGACGTCAAGTTGGAACCCCTGAACCTGGATGCCGTGGTGAACCGCGGTTTGGTTGACCAAAAGTCCGAGGACGGCATTGGCTGGCTGGACTGGGGCCCGGCGCAGGACCTTCGAGATTTCCCGACCGGCGACATCAACCTGGGAGGCGTGCCGTTCCACGTGACGCCGGGCGATAAGAATTGCGTGGTGCTCCGCGTCAACCCGGTGTGGGTGAAGTCGCTGGCCCAATACCCCATGAGCGTGACGATTCCGCTGCATAGGAAGAATGTCGCCGGTTTCTGGTTCCTGCACACCGGCGGTTGGGCCGGTGGGCTGATACCCTTCGGGTGGCGCGAGATCCATTACGCGGACGGGACCAAGGAAACCATGGCCCTGAACAACTCCAACTTCGCCGACTGGAACTATGGCCACGATCAATTCCCCACCGAGGAAGTCACCACAACGACCGTCGCCTGGAAGGGCGCCTGTAAGATGTACCCGGTGACGCGAGTCTACATGACGCTGTGGGTCAATCCGCATCCGGAAAAAGAGGTGGACGCGGTGGTGCTGAGCGTCAAGGATCTGCCGCCCAGCGAACAGGGCCTGCGGTTCCTGGCGCACCTGGCCGTGACCGCGGCGATCATGCCCAACGCAGCAGCGGCGCCGGCACAGCCGGCGCGGGACGCGAAGAAATCGCAGGCGATGCTCCAGGAAGCGCTGGCGCTGCTCCAGGCCAAGAAGGATGCACAAGCCGCCGCCAAGTTGGAGGAGTCGCTCCAGGCCGACGATCAGAATGCGGGCGCTTGGACGGCATTGGCGCAGAGTCACGAGGCCTCTGACGGCGTCGAGGCATTCAAGGCGCTGTGCGGACGATGGTTCCTCGCGATGCCCAAGAACTACCAGGCGCACAACATCCTGGGCAAGTATCTCGAGAACAAGGGCAAGCCCGACGAGGCGCTGGCAGAATACAGAAAATCCCTGGCGTTGGAATGGAATCAGCCGCCTATCACAGAAGCGGTCAAACGATTGTCAGGAACATCGAAATAACGAGTGAGGAAGGATGAGCACTCCGACCCTCCGACCTGCGGGTTATGAAGACGCGCAGGTCGGAGGTTAGTGGGGCCTCTTTGGCGTCGTTGCGGATTGTTGCGGATATCATGTAACTCATTGAGGTATAAGGGCAATAGGTCCAACGTAAAGCCAAGGTTGGATCCGGTGAAGGGGCGAAATTTCGGGCGTGGTTCAAATCCGGGTAACACTTTCTCACAGGCCAGTTCGTTTGTAGTGCGCCCGTAAGGGCGTTACCAGAAACGCCTTACGGCGTCACTACAAACCGGACGACCTTCCTTGCGCTGACACCCAATGTTACCCTGACTTGAACCACGCCAAAAAACTTAACCGGTTACGACCGGGTCGGCCCATCCACCGGGCGGCGTGACCGATTCCACTTCCGCCGGCCCCCAGGTCTTGGGCTCGTATTCATGCAACGGCGTGCCGGCCTTCAGCGCCGGGTCAACGATGCGCCACGCCTCTTCGACATAATCCTCGCGGGCAAACAACGTGGTGTCCCCTGCCATCGCATCTCCAAGCACGCGTTCGTAGGCGTCCATTTCTTTGGCGCAGGGGTGCCGGCTGGCCAGCATCTCCGACAGCAAGCTCTGCGATTCCTCGACCGGCGACGTGACATCCAGGCCGAAGGCCAGCGCGATATCGGGGCTGATCCTCAGCCGGACATAGTTCGATTTCAGGTTGTACCGCTCATACATCGTCGGCGGCAGGCGCAGGCGGACCAGGATTTCGGTGCAGGTGACGGCCAGGCTTTTGCCCGCGCGAATATAGAATGGAACCCCTCGCCAGCGCCAGGAATCGATTTCCAGCTTCAGGGCCGCGAACGTTTCCACATTGGAATCCGCGGCCACCCCCGGCTCCTGCCGGTAACCCCGGAACTGGCCTCGCACCAGGTTCTTCGTCTCCAGCGGCGGTATGGCCTTGAGCACCTTCACCTTTTCGTCACGGATGGATTCGCTGTCCGTGCGAATGGGCGGTTCCATCGCCAGATTGGCCAGCACCTGGAAAAGGTGGTTTTGCACCACATCGCGGACGGTCCCGACCTGCTCGTAAAACGCGCCCCGGCCCTGGACGCCGAAGTCCTCCGCCATCGTGATCTGCACGCTCTCGATGTGGGAACGATTCCAGAACGGTTCCAGCATTTCATTGGCGAAACGGAAGAAGAGCATGCCATGCACCGGCTGTTTGCCCAGATAGTGATCGATGCGGAAGATGTCGCTCTCGTCGAATACCTTAAGCAGAATCTGGTTCAGCGCCCTGGCCGACTCCAGGTCGCGGCCGAATGGTTTTTCGATGATGACGCGAGCGCCCCGCATACAACCCGTCCCCGAGAGTTGCTCCACGACGGTGCCGAACGCGGCGGGCGGGATGGCGAGATAATAGGCCGGCTGCCGTGCCGCACCAAGCTCCGCGCGCAGGGCTTGAAACGTGCCTATGTCGTTGTAGTCGCCGCCCACGTAGCGCAGCAACCGGCACAGCGTATCGAAGGCCGCCGGGTCCAGGCCCCCGTGTTTTTCCACGCTGTCCCTGGCTCGGGCCCTGAGACGGTCCAGGTTCCAGTCCCCTCTGGCGACACCGATGACAGGCACGTTGAGCGTGCCCCTTTTCACCATCGCCTGCAGCGCCGGAAAGACCTTCTTGTGGGCCAGGTCGCCGGTGGCCCCGAAAAACACCAGCGTGTCGGAATGGGAAGAGTCGGTGGTCATGATTTCGCGTCTCCGGGTTTCTCCAAGTGCCCGCCGAAACCCAACCGCATTGCGGAGAGCAGTTTGTCCTGGTAATCCGCCTCGCCGCGCGATGCGAACCGTTCGTAGAGGGCCGTGGTCAACACCGGCACCGGCACCCCTTCGTCGATGGCCGCCTTGATCGTCCAGCGGCCTTCGCCGGAATCCGATACCCGGCCGGCAAACTTCTTTAGTTGCGGGTCCGCGGCCAGCGCGCCGGCCGTCAAGTCCAACAGCCACGAACTGATCACGCTGCCGCGGCGCCACACTTCGGCAACGTCGGCGAGGTTGAGGCTGTATTCGTAGTCCTCGGGATTGCGCAAGGGCGTTGTTTCCGCGTCCGCCTTGCTTTGCACTCTCCCGATGTTGGCCGAATTCAAGACGCCCAACCCCTCCGCGTAGGCGGCCATGATGCCGTATTCGATTCCGTTGTGAACCATCTTGACGAAGTGACCGGCGCCGTGGGGACCGCAATGCAGGTAGCCTTTCTCGGCCGTGCCGGTAAGCTCTTCGCGTCCCGGCGTGCGCGGGATGTCGCCTTGGCCCGGGGCCAGCGCGGCGAAGATGGGGTCCAGGCGCCGCACCACGTCCGGCTCGCCCCCGATCATCAGGCAGTACCCTCGTTCCAGACCCCAGGTGCCGCCGCTGGTGCCGACATCCACGTAATGAATTCCTTGTGAAACCAGTTCCTTGGCGCGGCGGATGTCATCCACGTAATAGGAGTTGCCGCCGTCAATGAGGATGTCGCCGGGCTCCAGCAGGGGCAACAATTCGGCGATGGACGGGTCCACAACGGCCGCCGGGACCATCAGCCAGATCGCGCGAGGCTTGTCGAGCTTCTTCACCAAGTCCTTCAGTGAGCCCGCGCCGACAGCTTGTTCTTTGACCAAGGCGTTTACGACATCCGGTGAGCGGTCGAAGACCACACATGGGTGCCCGGCCTCGATAAGCCGGCGCGCCATGTTGGCGCCCATCCGGCCCAGTCCAATCATTCCAAGTTGCATGGTTGTCCTCATGTTCTTCGGCCTTTCATTTTCCTGGCGTCATGCGGTCTGCCCGGTTCCAGCACACAAGGATGAGCTTCGCGCGAGGAGCCGTCGGCCTTTTCCCACAGGCGAAATCCCCCAACGAACGC
>CAZYDC010000033.1:0-17164 GCA_964646065.1 uncultured Planctomycetaceae bacterium
CGAAGATTCGGCCCCGATTATCCGTCTGGTAACCATGTTGATTACAGAGGCTTGCAAGTTGCGGGCCTCCGATATTCACATCGAGCCGATGGCCAATCGAGTGCGCGTGCGGTACCGGGTTGACGGCGTTTGCCTCGAACGCGACAACATCCCCAAGCGAATGCAAGGGCCCGTAATTAACCGACTTAAGATCATGGCCGGCATCGACCTGGCCGAAAAACGCCTGCCGCAGGACGGTCGAATCAAGATGCCGGTCTCCGGCAGCGACATTGATTTCCGCGTGTCGTCTCTTCCGGCGTATCACGGGGAAAGCATGGTGTTGCGTATCCTGCGGCCCGAGAGCGTCCGCCTGGGCGTTCCGGCCTTGGGGTTCGAGTCCGACGACAACGGCCGTTTCCAGCGAATCATCAAACGGCCCAACGGCATCTTCCTGGTCACGGGGCCTACCGGCTCGGGCAAGACGACCACCCTGTATGCGGCCGTTAACGAGCTCAACCGGCCTGACCGGAAGATCATCACGGCCGAGGACCCGGTGGAATACAACTTCACCGGCGTCAACCAGGTGCAGGTAAACGACTCGATCGGACTGACTTTTGCCAACATTTTGCGCGCCATGTTGCGTCAGGCGCCGAACATCATCCTCGTGGGCGAAATCCGCGATATGGCCGTTGCTGAGGTCGCAATCCAGGCCGCTTTGACTGGACACTTGGTTTTCAGTACACTTCACACCAACGACGCCCCCTCCGCAATCACCCGTTTGATCGACATGGGAGTCAAGCCATTCCTGGTGGCCAGCTCGATTCAGGCGATCATGGCCCAGCGATTGGTCCGCGTGATCTGCAAGGAGTGCCGTGAGCCTTTCAAGGAATGGGATCCCAGGGTTTTGCGGATGCTCGGATTCAGGCCGGAGGAGATAGCAAGCACAATCATCTATAAGGGCAAGGGTTGCAATCTTTGCGGCGGCACAGGCTATCGCGGCCGCCAAGGCATTTTCGAGCTTCTGGAACTGGATAACACCATCCGCGAGATGGCTTTCAGGCGGGCGCCGCTGGCCGAACTCCGCCGCGCCGCCATCGCCTCGGGCATGAAAACTCTGCTGGAGGACGGCAGGCTCAAGATCCGAAACGGCATAACGACACCCGACGAATTGGTGAGAATCACACAAATTTCAGAATTTGCAGGTTCCGAATAAGATTTGCATTTTGATATTTATGACCTTATTTAACAACAACTTAGGTACTCGTTACAGGCATAACCCAGCGCAAGCCGATGTTGCTGGACGCTTACGGATAACGAATAATTCGGCAGTGGAAGGACATCCATGGCGACGATTCAGATAGACCGGCTCCTTGAGACTTGCATAAAGCAAGGCGCAAGCGATTTGCACTTGACGGTAGGCAGGCCTCCGACTTTGCGGTTGCACGGGCGTCTTCGCGCGTTGGAAACCAAGGTGCTCGAACCTGACGACACCATCGCCCTGATGAAGGCGATCACCCCCGAGCGATGCCAGCAGGAATTGCAGGAGCAAGGGGGCACCGACTTCGGTTTTGAGTTCGGCACAGCCGGGCGGTTCCGAACGTCGGTGTTCCATCAGAAGGACAACGTGACGATCGTCCTCCGCTTGATTCCGTCCAAATTGCTGTCTTTCGAGGACATCGGCCTGCCGCCCATCGTCAAGAGCCTCTGCCGCCGGCCTCGCGGGATGTTCCTGGTGACCGGACCGACCGGTTCGGGCAAGACCACCACGCTGGCCACGATGGTCAACTATATTAATGACCATTTCGACAAGCACATCGTGACGATCGAGGATCCGATCGAGTACTATCACACACACAAGAAGTCGATGATCAACCAGCGTGAAGTCGGGGTGGACGTGCCCAGCTTCACCGAGGCCCTTCGCCGCGTGCTCCGCATGGACCCCGACGTGGTGATGGTGGGCGAGCTCCGCGACCTGGAGACGATCGAGGCCGCCCTGCGTGCCGCCGAGACCGGCCACTTGGTGTTCGGCACGTTGCACACCACCACGGCCCACCGCACGATCACGCGTATCATCGACCAGTTCCCGGTGGACCAGCAGGAGCAGATTCGCGTGCAGTTGTCCGAGTCGCTGATCGCGGTGCTTTGCCAGGCCCTGGTGCCCCGCAAGGACATCCGAGGCCGAGTGGCCGCCTTTGAGTTCATGGTGGTCACCAACGCCATCGCCAACCTGATTCGCGAGAACAAGGTTTTCCGCATCCCCTCCTCGATCCAGACCGGAAAGAAGCTCAGCATGCAGCTCCTGGACGACCACTTGTTCCGCCTCTACGCGGAAGGAAAGATCTCGGAGGAGGACTGCGTGGACCACAGCCAGAGCCCCGGCGACATGCAGGACAAGATCGAAGGTTTCAAGGACGGCCGCATCGAGGCGCCGACGACCAGCGAACCGCTGGCGGGCAACGGCATGGCGACCGAAGACGGCGAACTGGGCCAGCAGTTGAGGAAGTAACATGGACCCCAAAGAATGCAGAGGCAGGCCGCTGGGACAAGTCCTTCGAAAGATGGGCAAGGTCAATCGCGACCAGGTCCATCAGGCGTTGGATGTCCAGAAGGACAAGGGCGGGGTGATCGGGCAGATCCTGGTGGACCTGGGCCTGGTGGATCAGAAGACCATCGACTTGGCGCTGGCCTACCAGGCGGGCATGGAGGTGGTGGATCTGGGCTCGATCGACATCCCCGAGGACGTGATCAAGCTGATCCCTCCGCAGATGGCCAACGCCTATAAGATCGTTCCCATCAGCTACAACGAGGAGACGCGCACGCTGGTCATCGCGGTGGCCTCGGCCGACAACTTCCGCGCGGTGGACGACCTGCGGACGCTCATGGGCTTCAACGTGGTGGCCAAGATCGCCGACGCCGACTCGCTGACCGTGGCGATGGCCAAATACTACGGCACCGAGATGGAGTCGATCGGGGAGTTGATCAACGAGATGGCCGGCGACGAATCGCTGGCGAGCCTGGAGAACCGCGGAGAAAGCATCGACCTGGAGACGATCCGCGAGGCCGCCGAGTCCAACCCGGTCAAGCGGCTGGTGAACATGGTGCTGCTGGAGGCCATCCGCAACCGGGCGTCGGACATTCACTTCGAGCCGTTCGAGAAAGAATTCAAGATGCGTTACCGCATCGACGGGCTGTTGTACGAAATGCTGCCGCCGCCCAAATCGATCGCGGTGGCGATCGCCTCCCGCGTGAAGGTCATGGCCAACCTGGACATCGCCGAGCGCCGGCTTCCCCAGGACGGGCGCATCGAGCTGGTGGTCAACGGGGCCCCGGTGGACTTGCGCGTCAGCGTCCTTCCGACCGTGTTCGGCGAGAGCGTCGTCATGCGAGTCCTGGACCGCAGCCAGGTCAGCCTGGACGTCGAGAAACTGGGCATGCGCGAGGACGACATGCGCCTGTTCCGCCAGCTCATGAGCCGCCCCAACGGAATCGTCATCGTCACCGGGCCCACCGGCTCGGGAAAGACCACCACGCTCTATTCGGCCCTGAACGAACTCAACGACGTCGAGGTCAAGATCCTCACCAGCGAGGACCCCGTCGAGTACGACATCGACGGGCTGGTCCAGGTCCAGATCAAGGAAGACATCGGCCTGACTTTCGGCCGAAGCCTGCGCAGCTTCCTGCGGCAGGACCCCGACATCATCCTGGTGGGCGAGGTCCGCGACCTGGAGACGGCCGAGATCGCCGTCCAGGCCTCGCTGACCGGACACCTGGTCTTTACCACGCTGCACACCAACGACTCGCCCTCGTCCATCGCGCGTCTGCTGGACCTGGGAATGGAGCCGTTCCTGATCACCGCGACGCTCGAAGGCATCGTCGGGCAGCGGCTGGTGCGGACCATCTGCCCGCGATGCAAAGAGGAATTCCATCCGACCGAGGAAATGCTGCTGGAACTGGGCCTGACCCTCGAGGTCGTCTCGGGCAGGACCTTCTTCCGCGGCGCCGGGTGCGACTACTGCCGGGGCACCGGATACAGCGGGCGGCTGGCCATTTTCGAGATGATGGTGATCGACGACGATCTGCGCGACCTGATCATGAAGCGGTCCTCCACGAACGTGCTTCGCGAGGCCGCCCGCAAGCGAGGCATGCGCACGCTGCGGGAAAGCGGCCTGTTGGGCATTTACGACGGGCTGACGACCATCGAGGAGGTCGTGGCGCAGACGATTATGGAAGAGGGCGACTAAAAAACCAAAAACGTAGCATGGGCATCTTGCCCATGAGTCCCACGGGCGTCCCGCCCGTGCGAATAAGCGGAAACATGGGCAAGATGCCCATGCGACTCACGGGCGAGACGCCCGTGCTACGGGTTGTGAGAGGGCGACTAACGCCCCAGGAGTATGTCATGGCGATTTTCACGTACGAAGCGATGAACAGCGTAGGACAGCCCGTCAAGGGCGAGGTGGATGCCAACACCTCGGAAGACGCCATTGCCAAGGTCCGGGCGATGGGGAATTTCCCGACGAAGATCAAGGAGCGCACCGGGAAGCGGCAGGGGCAGAAGCCCGGCGCCCCGGGCGCCAAGGGCGCGCCCGGCGCCCGCGGAGGGATGCAGAAACGATCGGTGGGCTCCGTGTCCACCAAGCTGCTGACCGTGTTCACCCGCCAGCTCTCCACGCTGGTGGACGCCGGACTGCCCATCCTTCGAAGCCTCCGGATTCTCGAGGCGCAGCAGAAGCCCGGAGCGCTCCGCGTGGCCATCCGGCTGGTCGCCGAGGACGTCGAGGCCGGCAAGACTCTCTCCGAGGCCATGGCCTCCTATCCCAAGTGCTTTGACCGCCTGTACACCAACATGGTGCGGGCCGGTGAACTGGGCGGCGTGCTGGACGTGATCCTCCAGCGATTGGCCGACTTCATGGAACGGTCCCAGGCCCTCAAACGCAAGGTCGTCAGCGCGATGATCTACCCCATCGCCGTCATCACCTTCGCGGTGCTGATCGTGATGGGCCTGATGACGTTCGTGGTGCCCAAGTTCAAGACGATCTTCGAGGAACAGCACGGCCATTTGCCCGTCCTGACCGCGATGCTGCTGGGGCTGAGCGACTGGATCCTCGCGGGCGGATGGGCGGTCATCCTGGGCATCCCGGTGGCCCTGTACCTGATGGTCCGGCTGCTCAAGGCCTCCGCCACCGGGCGGATGATCGTGGACCGCGTCAAGCTGGGCATTCCGGTCATCGGCGGAGTGGTGTCCAAGACCTCCGTCGCCCGCTTCACCCGCACGCTGGGAACCCTGCTGGCCGCGGGCGTTCCCATTCTCGAGGCCATCCAGATCACCCGCGAAACCAGCGGAAACTCCCTCTACGCCACCGCCCTGGGCAAGGTCCACGACGGCATCCGCGAGGGCGAGAGCTTCGCCGAACCCCTCCGCCAGGCCAAGATCGTCGAGCCCATGGTCATCAACATGATCGACGTCGGAGAGGAAACCGGCGAACTGGACAAGATGCTCAACAAGATCGCCGACACCTATGATGAAGAGACCGAAACCCTGGTGGCCGGAATGGTCAGCCTGATGGAGCCGATCATGGTCATCACGCTGGGCGTCATCGTCGGATTCATCGTGGTCAGCCTGTTCATGCCCATGATCGGCATGATCCAGTCGTTCCAGGATACCGGACAGAAGTAATCACAACTTTACAGGAGCCACCTATGTGGCAGGCAACGAAAAAAGGCTTCACGCTGATAGAACTGCTGGTGGTGATCTCGATCATCGTGATTCTGGTGGCAATTCTTTACCCCTCCGTCTTGTCGGCCATCCAGTCGGCCCGCGCCTCGCAGGTCAGCGCCCGGATCGCCGAGTTGGGCAACGGATGCACCATGTATCACGGCGACAACAACTACTACCCCGGTCAAAGCACCACCAACGCAGTGGAACTCGGACACACCACCAACGCCAACAACCAGAGGGGAACCACCACCGGCAGCCAATTGCTGGCCGAGTGCTTGTTCATCAGCTTCTCCGACACGAACTGGGATAATAATGGCAACAACACTCCCAACACCGACTTGACCGCCCCCGGCGCCTCGACCTACAACCGGTCGCAATGGCACTGGACGAGCAATTACGCCCCGCTGAACTGGGGCGTTCTGAGCATCACGCCCAACCCAGGCGCGACCACCCCCCGATGCGACCTGATGACCTCGGCCCCTTCGGACCCGAACGTCACCCTCAAGCCCTACTGCGTCGCCGATCAATTCTCGACCAACTTTCTTCCGATCCTGTACTATCCGGCGGACTTGGCGCAAACGACCACCAACCAGTACACCGAGGCGGACAATTGGATTTACTACAATTTCGCGGGCAGCCAGGTTTTTGCCTTGCCGGGCATCAACGGCGTGCTGGCCAACAGGGCGCCCTTGCCGAACTTTGGTTGGCAGTCGAACAACAGCCCCACCACGACCGACTTCGGCACCTTCATCTCGGACACGCGATATACCGCCACCATTGGCGCTACACCTTACCACTCAGGCGAGTTTCTTCTGATCGGCGCGGGCAGAGATCGAATGTACGGTTCCACTTACACCCTTAAGAATTGGAGCAACTGATGAAAAAGCATTATGACAACTCGAGGCGTTTCACAGGCTTCACGCTGGTAGAAATGTTGGTGGTGATTTCGATCCTGATGTTGTTGATCGGGGTGGCGATTCCGGCCTTTACCGGCGTGGTAAAGCAAGTTCACAAAAGCCAGTCGCAGGCGATCATCAACCAGATCGACGGGGCCATCCGGCTGTTCCAGACGGATCATTCCAGCTCGCCCAACAGCCCCGGCAGCGATCCCACCGGCCTGCCCAACGGCAGCTACACGGACACCAACGGCCACGTGTGGTACGGTTGCCAGGCGATCGTCCTGTACCTGACGGGATATCACAACGCCAGCGGCGTCTACGGGGCCAACGATAGCAACGCTTTCGGTTGGCGCACCAGCCGCAATTCGCAGACCTACGGGCCCTACAACGATACGGAAAAGCTCAAGGTGACTCCCGGAAGCGCCATCGGCTATAGCGATAGCAAGAATGTGGTAGTGCCAAACTATAACAACACCGGCACGGACAAGACGTTTGCCGATATGATCGCCGACCGGCCCAACTCCGGAGTCATGGACGCCGGCGAGGTTTCCCACCCCATGTTCCTGGACGCGTTCGGTTCGCCGATCCTTTATTTCGCCGCGAACTTTTTCAATCCGACGACAAATGCCTTTGCCTATAGGATGAGTCAATATAACAACCAAGTCCTTGACGGCAACTTCTGCCACGACGGGATACACAATCAGGACCTCTTCGGCAATGTCTATAACAACGGCGTGTACTACACCCGTGAAGACGGCATTGACACCGGCGTGCAGCACCTTGGCCCCGGCAACGAGATCACGTATAACGGCGTCCACAGCGATTTGACCCCCGTGTTTGGCCCGCCCCCGACCAGCTACTGCACCAACCCGGCGACCGGCGCCTTTTATCGAAGCGACTTCATGCTGATGAGCTGGGGCGCCAGCCAGCAGTACGGCGGCAGCGTCAAGGACGACACGAACAACCTGTACGGGAAATAGGAGTGCCCATGACCGGTTTTCGCACAACTCGACAGGCATCGAGCCTTCGCCCTCGGGCGGGCGGCTTCACCCTGATAGAATTGCTTGCCGTCATCGCGATCCTGGCGATCCTGGTGGGGCTGGTGGTGGGCGTGGGAAGGGAACTACAGGGAAAGGCCCACCGCTCCGAGACCCTCATGACCATGCAGGTGCTCGTGTCCGCCATGGACGCCTATAAGGACACGTGTTCCGAATACCCGCCCGACCACGACACCGGCTGGACCGCGGCGCCTGTGGACCAATACCACGCCGGCGACGGCATCGGGGTGTTGTGGATGTACCTGACCGGAAAGCACTACTCAGCGGACACATCCACCAGCACCGTGAACTGCGATCTTTCCGCCCAGTCGTGCGTGCAGGCCGTCAAGACCAAGTTGGACAAGTTGCCCGCCGGCGCCACCGTTCTGCTGCCCACTCCCGCTTTCAGCGACGGCTACGGCACGCCGATGCGATACCAGCTTCTGGGCGGAAAACCCCTGCTCCTCAGTGCCGGGCCCGACGCGACTTTCGGCACCGGAGACGACATTCGCTCCGACAACCGTTAAGCAAACGAGAAACTGACGTGACTAAAAAAACGAACAACTCGGGTTTCACGCTGGTGGAGATGCTGGTGGTGATTACGATCATCGCCCTCATGGGGTTGATGATCATTCCCGCCATCATCGGCATGTTCAGTTCCGGCGCGGACAGCCAAAGCTACTCCATGCTGACCACCGAACTGTCGGCGGCGCGCTCGCTGGCGCTCAAGACCTCCTCCTACGTCTGCGTTCACATTCAGCAGGCCGACCAGGTCTCCGACCCGACCATCCCCGCCTCGATCAACAGCAAGGTCTACATGTCCATCCTGGTCCGCCACCCGTTCCTGTACACTATCGCCGGCGGCGTTTCCGGGACGGATTGCAGCTTCTACCCGGACCAGGTTTTCGCGATCGGACAGGTCACGGCATATAACAGCGGGAGCTCCGCGGTCACAGCCCTGCTCCCGCCGGAGAACTCCCTTGCCTATCTCCAGGTTAACCCGCCGTTCAACAATGGTCTTTGGGACGGCGGATGGGTGAAAAATCAATGGTCCGGTTACTGGGTCCGCATGATCTCCGGCAATGCCACCGGCCAGACCAGCCAGATTTGCGCCGCGAGTGTCCCCTATATCACCAACGGAAACCCCCCGCCGGCCACGGTGCAAGATCCGACCATACTGGCCCTGACCGCGGGTTTTGCCGCTACGCCCGCCGCGGGGGACTATTACATGATCTACAAGCCCACCAACGTCGAGCCGCAGGTCCTGCCGGGCACGATCGCCTTCGGGCGGCTGGTGGTCCCGACGATAAACAACAACACCAATGGCAACTTCATCGTCAACGGTGTTTTTCAGGGCACGGCCCTGGGGGACCTGACCACCGACGCGGGAAACAACATGCTGGCGCAGTCCTTCATGACGGTGAACATTATCTTCTCGCCCTCCGGCACGCTGGTGACGACCACGCCTGACTTCAATGGCTGTGCCTATCTCGCCACGGCGATCCCCGGGACCGCGATCCCCCTGCCGGGCTGCTTCTACGACACCTACACCGATCCGAACTCCGGCGGTTATAAGAGTTCCGCCGCCGTGCAGAGCAAGATCTGGCCGATGCCGTCTTCCAGCGGCGCGGCGGTCGCCGTCTATGGAAACGGCAAGGTCCCGACGGCGGTCAACAATTACGACGGCGTGAACCTGCCGCAGCCCGGCACCAGCGCCGTGACCATCGTGGATTACATGAAGTTCGGCCGGTTGACCGGCACCGCCAATGCGCCCAACGGGCCCAACAGGTACACGTATCTTTACTCCGACAACGGCGGATGCCCCTACCTGCCGATCAACACGAACATCGGGCAGATGCTGCCAAGGAAATAACCATGAACGCGAAACGACTTGATTCACGATCCGATCGGTGGCATGGCGACGTTGTTTGTCGCCATGTCCGAGTCCTACCGGCATCGCATGGCGACAAACAACGTCGCCATGCCACCCGAAGCGGTTTCACGCTGGTCGAGGTGCTGCTGTCCATCGGCATTCTGGGCGTGGGGATGGCCATGGTGGCGGCGATCTTCCCCGTGGCCGCCAAGGAGGCCCAGGACTCCAACAACACCGTGCTGGGCGGGATCATCTGCGACAACGCGGTGGCCATCGCCAAGGGCATCCTCAGCGGGGGACAGAGGGACGTCACCTGGGGGGGAGACCTTTACCTTACCAGCACCGCAAAAGGGGTCTACTACGGAACCATGACAGCCGCCGCCAACTCCGTGTGGCAGGACTTAGTTGCATTACCCAACGGCACGTTCCAGACGTACAACACCACCACGATCACCGACTCCAGCCAGAATTGGCCCTTGGACACGGCGAACGGAGGGTTTTGGGTCGGGTACTACCTGGAGTATTACGGCCTGCCCTGGAACATGTCCACGTCCTATACCACCCCCAGCATCGCGGTCACATACAACGGCAACACATACGTCTCGCAGAGCGTCACCGGCAACGTGGGCAAGTATCCGGACCAGAACCCCACCTTCTGGAGCGCGGCAGTGGTGTCCTCCGGCAGGATCGTTATCAATACGAATAATTCCGTGCAAGTGATCGGGACGTTCAACCCCATGCCGGGCGCGGGTTCGCTCTACCGGATCGTGCAGCCCCGCGCCCCCGCCGACAGCGGGATCGTGACCACCGCGCCCAACCAATTGGGTTACATAATGACGGACGCCACGAAAACCTGGTCGGCCAATCAGTGGGCGGGCTGGTCCTGTTATTTCCGGGAGAGCATTTTCACGGTAGCGGGCGCTGGCTATTTCTTCCCCGCCATACCCCCCATGTCGCGGTACACGATGAAGACCGTTTACCCCCCAATGCTCCATACCGACGAAGCCAACGTGCTCACTGTGGGCGGCTTCAACATCAACATATCGGGGGCGAACGCTTATCAATTGGTTCTCCTGGCCGACGAGAATCAATTCCGGTCCGTGATCTGCCCCAATACCCTGCATTATCCCTGCGGGTACGACAGCACCTCAACGACCCACGGAACCTCCCGCGGGTGCCTGCTGTTTACCACCAAGCCGGTCCCTAACGAAGGCTCATGGAACGGGTTTAATCCGGTTATATGCCGCCAGCCCGGGACCATGGGTTCCGCCGACGGCTCGCTGATCATCACGGTGGCGTACAGCAAATCATCGCGAAACAATCTGGCGGCCTGGGCGGGGGTCATGGTGACCAGCGTCGCCAACACCAACGTGAACGGCGCGCTGGTGCCGGTGGTGACGATCAACCCGGGCATATCTTTCAATCCCGCGTCTATAGCTCCTACTCCTCCCACAGGCTCTCCGACTCTTTGCGCGGGCTCGCCGCTGGTGTTCGTGGAGACCGGGGCCATCGCCAAGATCACGCAGGTGCTCCCTGGCGGAACCACCGCCGTGCTGGACAGTTTGTTGCCCATGCCTCGAGGGGCCGCCCAAGCCATGGCCCTGGTGGTCCAGGAGGTTCCTTGGAAGGCAGGCGACCCATACCCTACCACCGGGTCCTCAAACCCCACCACTGGGCTATATGGCCCGTTCAGCGGAACCCCGCTGCCGGTCAGCCCGGCCATTGCATGGAAAGTCTCACAAACCGGCGCAAGATAGCAGGATGATTATATGAACGATAAAACGAAAATCATGAAGTTCGGGATTCGGGATTCGGGTTTTGGGTTTCGGGCCCAAAAGGCAAAGAGGCTCTCGGTTCCCTCTTCCCGAGGCCCGGTTCCCTCTTCCCGAATCCCGAATCCCGGATCCCGGATCCCCTCCGCCCGGGGCCTGACGCTCATCGAGTTGATGGTGGCCTCGGCCATTATCGTGGTCCTGATCCTGTCGGTCGGAACGGTGCTCTCGGGGTTGGGCCTGTTGGTGCAGGTTTCGCAGTCCGCGATTCGCGTCAACGCCAAGGCGTCGGCCATCGCGACCGTCCTCCGCGCGGACACTCGCCGCGCGAGCCAGTGCGGGTTCATCTGCATCACGCAGGCGGCGGCCGACGGTTCGCCCCAGTTTTTCGCTTTCGTTCCCGGGACCACCGCCAGCACCACCGGCGGCGCGAAGGACCTCACCGGGACCGGAATTCCCGGTCCGCCGATCGGCCAAGGGCAGGGCAACTTCCTGACCTCGGGCAGCGGCGCGTTGGCCTGCGTGGGTCAATGCGACAACACCGGACTGGGCTCGGTGCTCTGGCACACCACCTGGGTGATCAACACGGCCGCCAGCCAGGGCAGCGACTCGAACGTGTCGGATTCCGCGACCCCATGTGTTCAACTTTCCACCGTAAAGAAGTACCTGCGCGACCCGCGGGAATATCAGTGCCTCAACCGTTGGGATTGCAATAACGTGGTCGCCGCCTTTCAGACCGCCGTGTCCGAAGTCACGTATACCAACGGTGCGCCCTACACGCTTCCGACCACCAACACGCCCTGCCCGAGCAACGCCGCGGTGCCCTTCACCTTGCCGCCCGGGGTGTACAACTCGGCCAACAACCCCGATAACGGCCTGAACGACCTGAGCAACCTCTGGAAGATCCTCAGTCTTTACGGTTCGGAACTGAGCATCCAGTGGACCGACGGAACCGTCGATTCCAACGGCGTTCTCCAGTGGTACGGAATCCTCTACAACCCCGGCGCCCCCGGCACCGCCACCGCCAACCTCTTAGTCAACGGCGTCATCGGAACTTACACCTACACCATCCCCTCGGGGTGGTACGCCTATTCCAAGTCCGTCGGTTATGTCCTTCCGGCCAACCCCGCTCTCCCCGCATCCTACCCTATGGGCGACGTGACAACCTACAACGGTAACGCGGCCTCCCTGCCCGCGGAGTTCACCTTCACCTCCGGCGGCGCGAATCAAAAGTACCGCGCCGTGTTCTGCCACAGCGACAATGCGAGCGTCTGGCCGACGGCCATCAAGATCCGCTTCAACCTGGCCGACCCCGACGCCCCAAAAGAATTCGACATGGGCAACAGCGGATACCTGGGCGCGGGGTCCGTATACGACGAAACCACACAGACCTTCAACGTCGGCGCCCTGGTGGAATACGGCGGGCGGACCTACCGATGCGTTCAGATCAACGGGGCCAACACCTCGGTGGGCTATCAGCTCCCGACGAACACGGCCTATTGGTGCCTCAGCGGAACGTACTTTGAAATCATCTGCCCGATTTCCCAGTAATGGAATTCAAAACAGAATAGCCACGAATTACACGGATTACGCGAAAACAAAAACCAGAGAGATCGACAAATGATAAGAAACGGAAAGAAACGCCCCGGACGCGAAAACAGCGAAGAGGAATGCTTTTTCTTCGCCGTCTTCGCGGAATCTGCCGTTTCTTTGCCGTTCATCTATCCTGCTGTTGTTGTCTTCGCGTAATTCGCGTAATTCGTGGCAAAGTCGTTTTTATTGTAGACGATTAGAATTCGACTGCCCCGTAATGGACAGCAAGGAGTACTGACATGACACGCACACATTCATCCCGCGGCTCGGTCCTGTTGTTGGTGGTCGGGCTGCTGACGATGGTGGCCATGCTGGGGGCGACGTTCCTGATCGTCGCCCGCATGAACACCCGGCAGGTCAAGGACGCCACGGTCAAGAACCAGGCCGACCCGGTGGCCGCGGGCGCGGTTGCCACGCTCGCAGAAATCCTGCGCCAGCGGCTGTACATCGGCGACACGGGACCGTTCGCCCTGGCCTTCACCCGGGACAACGTCACCCTCAACCAGACCACCGGCCTGCCCAACGACACCCCGCTGTACAACTCCGACTGTTGGAAGATGTACATCGACTATCCCGAAGCGGACATCGACCGGTTCCTGACGGTGGGCGACCCGGTCCTGCCCTACCAGGCCTTCGACGTCACCGGCGTGACGCCCTACAACGTCAACGACGTGGTCAGTTATAACGGTTCGTACTACTATTGCATACTGGCGGAATCCCAATGCACGGGCGTCGATCCCACCCTACCCTCGCCTCCGCCCGTCAACAACTACGGCCCCCCCGACAGTGCGCCTTCCCATTGGGCCCCGTGCGTCACCGTGGACACCGACGGCGACGGCATTCCCGACTCGTGGCTCATGCCCACCGGCGTGGTGAACTCCTCCGGGGAACGTTATTTCGTCGCCATCAAAGTGTCCGACACGTGCGGCAAGATCAACCTCAACGTCGCCACCAACGGGCAAACCGTGAATTTGACCAATCCCATATCCCCGGCCAACGTGGATTTGAGGGTGGGCCTGTGCTACACCACCCCGCCCGTCGTCATTTCCGCTAACCCGAATTTCGCTGACCTCCTGGTCCAGTTCCGCGGCCCTCTGCGAGGGGCCATGAACATGAGCGGCCTGTGTCCAAAGGTCATGAGCGAATTCAATTCCATTTGCGCCCAGCGATTGCTCAACCCCGTCGATGACGGCTACCGTGACGTCGGCAGCGGACTTGCCGGGTCTCTTACGCCGTTTGGCGTCAACGAGGAGGCCTACCTGGCCTATTACGGCCCGATCCCCCAATTAGGATTGTTGTCCTGGGACACAGGGGCGTATCCGGCGCGGGTTCCCTGCTGGCAGTCCGGCGGCAATCTCTATCTGGGCGGCGCTGTCACGACAGGAAACCCCCCACCCGTCCCAGCGCCCGTTGCCCCGACGGCCCTGCTCAATCACCTGACGGTCTGGAGCTCCGATCGGGACCTGGTCCGTCACCCGGACTCGGACCTGGCCTCGCGGGCGATTGCGCTCGTCCCCGGCACGCCTTCGGGCTCGATTCCGGGCATCGTGAACGCCCCCACCTTCGCCAACGGCTCCCTGACCGCTAACGATGCCTGCCGGCAGCTCGTCTACCAGCAGGCGCTTTCCATGCTGAATCCGCTGATCTACGATCTGACGACGCGGAAGTACGCCGCCGCGAGTTTCACGGCCAATCTCTGGTATCATTTGGACCTCACGCTCTCGGGGGAACCGTACGGGTGGGGCTTCACGCCCTCCGGCGAGACGTTCACCGCCTTTGCGATCCCCAAGAACACCCCCGAACTGCCTCGCATTTATCTGACGGAAGCGTACTTTAAGACCGACGGCAAAGGCGCCCCGACCGCCCCCCCGGCCGGCAAGGCCGCCGGCCCCGAGTCTGTCAAGATGGTGGAACTATGGGCGCCGGGAGTTGTCCCCAATAACACGGCCGACCCGCGTAATTTCGTCGCCCCCCTCGCCCCCCTCGCCGCCTACCCGGGCACCACCACCAAGTCCACCTTCTTCATCAAGTTTGGCGCCGGCACCCCCATCGCGCTCAGCACCATCTGTAGCGGCAACACGATCTCGCAGATATCGGCCAATGGTTTCATTACGCTGTTTTTCCAGAGCGGCGGCATCAGCATGGTGACCGGCAAGGATGGAAGCCCCACTCCAGTTCAATTCATCGCCCCGCCGGCCGTCGGGACCTCCTACGACTGTTCCTCTTTGCCCTCCCCGGATTTCTCCGGTCCAATTCAGCTCCTCGTCCAAATCACGAATACAGCCAACGGGTATGTCAGCCCGTACATACCGGTCGACCAGATCGATCCGACAGCCCCGGGAATCCCTCCAAGTTTTAATACCACCGTCGGGGCCGCCGGGGTCACGCCCATTTTCACCACCCCGTACTCATGGGACATGGCGAAGGATACTTCGGACACGCTGAACGCAATCTCCGACTACCGATACACCGTTGCCGCGGCGGTGAATACCAACACAACGACGGGCGCCGGAACCACGGCCAATAACACCTGTGGGACCACAAATACTGGAATCACCGGCGGCGCCTCGGGGATTGGCACTAAAAGCACCACCGGGCAGCCCGCCACCCCCAATCCCGTCGCCTGGGCCCCCACGCCCGTTGTGCCTCCGGTCTTCCAACTGACCGGGACCCTCTGGGACGCAAACGTGACCTACAACCCCGGGTGCTACCCCGGCAACGTGGTCGGTCTCTCGACCTCCCCCGCATGCAACGCCCCCGGCTGCATGGTCCTCCGCAACGGCGCCGCCTATCTGTGCGGCTCACTCAGCACCGGCAAAGATCCAAGCTCCGGCCTTTTGGACGGCAACAGCCGTCAGTATTGGATCTCCGCCAACCCACCCAACAACGCCGTCCCCACAATACCCTTCACCCCGATGATCAACACCCTGGGCGAGTTGAGCGAGATCTACTTCTGCGGCCCGATCACCCTCAACCCCGCCGCAATCACAGGCCCATTTTACCCATTCTCGGCCATGATCAGTTCCGGCGGGAGCTTGGGGACAAGTCATGACGCGACGAACAATCCGACGTATTTCACCGCCGCGTTCCCCATAACGGACACGGTTAACAACCTCGGCAACTACCCGCTTCGCGGCAGGTTGGACTTTAAGTCGTTCTACGGTGGCCCCGCCCCCATCGCCACCGTTTGGTCGGCCGGCACAACCTATGGCATGGGCGCCGTGGTGCCTTACCCCCTTAGCACAAGCACCACCTACTACATCTCCCTGCAGAGCGGCAACAAGGGCCAGCGTCCCAACGCAGTCGGCAGCCTCTGGTGGGCGCAGTCGGCGGGCTGGCCCAAAAACCCAACCGGCGCGATAATGCTTCCGCCGGTGGCGGGGTATTATCCCGACGTTCCGCTGGCATGCCTTCTGGGCGAGTTCTTCGACCCCCTCCAGCCCGATCCGACCCGGACGGACGAGTGGAGGCACTACGGCAGGATCAACGTGAACACGGCCACCTCCGACGTGCTGTCCGCTTTGCCCTGGCCCAGCGCCATAATCCCCTACAACGGGAACCCCCCTGCGATCACCCCGGCGAACCTTCAGCAAGCCGCGGTCGCGTTCATTCTGGCCTATCGCGACCAGCAATCGGTCGTGACGACCACCGGGTACACCGCGAATTACACCGTCCGAGCCACCGGGACCTCGGGCATTCGCAACCTACGCCTCAACAGCAACTTCAACGGTTTCCTCACCCCTGGCGAGGTCGCCATCCCGCTGGCCGATCTATGCCAGCAAATCTACGTCAATAGCGGCGTATGCACTCTACCCACTTTCCTGGCGGCGCCGAATTACGCTTTGCTGCGCGACCAGCTCTACCGCCAGGTCAGCAACCTCCTGACCGTTCGCAGCGACACCTTCCGGGCCAACGTGTACGTCGAGCTTCGCGACTCCACGGGCACCCGGACGCGGCAGGCCTGGCGATACCTGACGATCATCGACCGCAGCAATTGCCGCAAGGCCTCCGACCGCCCCGCCATCATGCTGTTCACGGAAATCCGCTAGGCGTCCACAAACCCTCTCCCCTTGGGAGAGGGTGGCTCGCGGGGCCGGGTGAGGGGGATGCCCGCAAGAGCCTGTAATATCCGGACATACGTTAGCCGGGGGATGCTGACTTACCCTGGATTCGACATTTCCCCGGCCCGCCCTCACCCGGCCCTGCGGGCCGACCTCTCCCTCAAGGGGAGAGGTTTACGGCACAAATTCCATGCCAAAGTGGGTTGCCCATCTTGCCAAATCCGCGCGCAA
>CAZYDC010000034.1:0-16979 GCA_964646065.1 uncultured Planctomycetaceae bacterium
GGATTGACGACGCGGGTCAGTTGGTCCAAGACGTTGTAGGCGTACCTGGTGACGGTCGGGGCGTCGATGCCGGTGTGGTATTGGTCGACCTGGGTGTTGCGGCCGAGCCTGTCGTAGTCGTAGACGACGTACTCGTCGGTTGAACCGGCGCTGCTGTCGTAGTCGGCCAGGGATGCGAAGTAGCCGGTCTCGACGAGGCGTCCGCCGCCGGCGGCCGTGTTGTCGTAGTAGTACGCGGTGACTCGGCCTTCCTCGTCGACCTGATATTGCAGCTCGCCGCCGGCAACGGAACAGCCCAGCGGAGTGCCCGTCTGGGTTAATTGCGCCAGCGAGGAATCGTTGTACACACTGCTGGAGGTGAAATCGCCGGGGTTGTTCGTGGTCCCCACGCCCAGCGGCAGCGTTCGGCCGGTCTGGCGGCCCTGATCGTCGTAGGTGAAGTCGGTTGTGTTGCCGTAGGAGTCGGTCTGGGTGAGGCGGTTTCCGTTGGCGTCGTAGGTGTAGTGCCAATGCGGCCTGACAAGGCCGGCGGAGGGATTGTTCGCGTCCACGACGGCGGGGAGCCAGACGTCGGTGAGGCGGCCGGCGGCGTCGTAGAGGTCGATGGTGGTGGCGGCGGGCTCGGTGGACTGCCGCTGGGCATACTGGACGACGAACTGGCCGACGATGGCCGTCGGGAAGCCGGCGGGCAGGTCGGTCACGCCGGTGGGCAAGGCGGCGGCGCCCAAGTTTCCGTACCAGGTTTGCGTGTAGGAGCTGTCGGCGTAAAGCGTGCAGACGACGCGATTGAGCGCATCCTTGTATGTGCGCGTGGCGTTGCCCAGCGGGTCGATGGTCAGATCGTAGAGGCCGGTGGTCAGGCCGCCAGGAGGGGTGGGGTCCGTCAGATTGTATTCGTACGTGGAGTGGCTGACGAAGGCCGATATGCCGTCGGGCGCCGTGCCTGCGGCTGCGGCCGTGGCGGCGGTGGCCGTCAACGGACCTGTATAGTGTACCTGGCCGTTGGGGTAGTAGATGGTGCCTGTCCAGACGCCGTCGGCGCCGCAAGAGGCGACGACCCGGCTGGAGGCGTCGTACACGGTCTGCGTGGAGTTGAGGAATATGCCCTCGGCCGAACCGGTGGGCGCAGCGGTGGAGTAAACGCCCGAGTCCTCGCTGATGGCAATGGCGCCGCCGCGGTAGGTGTCGGTTTCGATCACGCGGCCAAGCGTGTCGTAGATGTAGTGTGTCAGCGTGTATGTGCAGGTGTTGTCGTCGTAGGTCCAAGTGGCCGTGCCGGTGGTCTCATCAAACGTGCAGACCGATTCGGCGGCGAAAGCGACGGAAGACCACGTCTTTCGGCCGAGATCGTCGTAAACGCAGCGGGTCTCGGTGCCGTCAGGATTGAGCGTGCGGATGAGATTGCCCCGAAGGTCGTAGGTGTTGACCGTGAGCCCGCCGAAGGCGTCTTGGACGGCCACGACCTGGCCCATGCCGTTGTAGAAGGTCTGGGTCGTATTGCCGAGGGAATCGGTTGTGGAGGTTGGCCTGCCGAGGCCATCGTAAGATGTGGTGCTTTGGGTGACGCTGTGCTCTGTGGAAGAGGCGTCCTGCCACTGTTGGCAGACATTCCTGACCTGGCCGTCGGGATCGTACGAGTAGCTCGTGGTCAGGCCGGCGGCATCGGTGCTCTGCTGGAGGCGGCCGGCATCCGTAATCGGGCCCGTGGCCGACGTGTAGTAGACGTTCTTGGTCAGCACGATTTTATCATCGTTCGCGACATACCAGGACTCCAAGGGCAGCCCCTTGGGAACGCCGGTGTAGTCGGTCTCCGTCCCATCGGCATAAGTGTAATTTGTGCCGCCAGTATAGCTGTAATACGTGGTCTGACCCACGGCGTCGGTGGTCGAGGTGATGTTGCCTGCGCCGTCGTAGGTGAACGTGGTGATGTTGCCGAACGGGTCTTGGACTTTAGTGGGCTTGCCCAGATCATTCGTTGCGGGATACGTGTACGTGGTCGTCAGAAGAGTCACACCGTTGGTGGCCAGGACCGACTGCGTGGCAACATCTCCGTCAGTCGTATACGTTGTTTCCTGGGCCAAGACAGTCTGGCTGGGACCGTCGGCGTAACGCAGGCCGGAGGTGTCGGGACCGGCGACATCGAACGGCTGATACTGATCGATTGTCTGCAAATTGCCGTTGTCGTCATAGGCATATGTCTGGATTGTGACCACATACTGGGCCACCCCGCCGGAACCATCGCCAAGCTCCTGGATCGTGCGGACGACGTTCCCGCGGTTATCGTACAAGATTTCGGTGGCGTTGCCCTCGTTGTCGGTAACCGTGCTGGAACTGTACTGCCCGTTGAAGGGGGCGTACTGGACCGTGCTGCCTGTTCCCGTGACATCTTTCATGCTGCAGGCTTGTCCCGAGGGATTGTACTGCACCTCAAGGGAATCCGAACTTCCCGGCGGTGTTGCCTGGATCAGTTGATGGTACGTTTGGCCGTAGACCGTCGTGGACTGATATGCGTACTGGGTGGTGTCGCCGTCGGCGCTATTCGTGACGGAAACCAACTCCCCGGCCTGGTTATAGCTGTATGTCACCCGTGTGCCTTGTCCATTGGGCAAACTGGAAATCCAGTCGATTCGACCGGTGGCGGGGTCGCGACTGATCGTCGGCGAAAGCGAGCCAAGCGCCGCGTTGCCGTCGTGGGCATAGAGGGTCTGGTTTCCGTCGGGGTCGATGGCGGCAACCAGGTTGCCGTTGCCGCCGATGATATACTGGCTGCCATCCTTGAGCTTGAGCTCGTAGTAGCCTCCGTACTGCGGGTCAGCGGGGTTAAAGCCCGATTGATTGTTGTCGGCCGGGTCCGCGTCGTAAAACTCCCCGTTGTCGTCGCAGGAGAGCGTCACATCGGACGGAGTGAAGACTCTTGTGGCGCTCGAAAAACTGCCAAAATCGAGCGTACTGCCGCTGTCGTCGACGCTCACAAACGTGGGCTGATATTCTCCGAAAAAGGTCCAATCGCCGACGGCGCTGAACTCGAAGGTCAGTTCGCCTCGCCCGGGAATATTCAGATGCACCAGGTCTCCGTTTCGCATTGACGGATACTCGGCGGTGCCAAGTTCCCCGGCGATCATGGTTGTCGTGGACAGTTGGGTATTCGACAGGTCCAGGAACCAGCCGTATCCGAAGTCGCCCATCTGGCCGGCCCTTGAGGAGTCATACACGCGGTTGATTTGAACGGGGGCCAGCCCGGGAACATTCACAGACAGGTCCGTAACGGGCAGCGTAAAGACTCCCTCTTGGGCACTTGGCTGGTTCAGAAGAATCGGCCCGAGCGTCTGGCTGGAAAGGCCTTGGCCGAAGGCGGGATCCTCGGTGGCGACCAGTTCCAACTGGTACGTTCCGGCCGGCAGAAGCGCGGGGCTGACCGTGCCCAACAGGATATCGCTGTTCACGTTCGATCCCTGCGGGATGGTCCCGGAACCAATCACAATCGCAGAGGCACTATTGCCCGAGGGCAGGTAGTTGCCTGCCGCCGGGACCAGGCTTAATGTCCAGGTGACCTCGTCGTTGTTGGGATCATAGATCTTCCCATAGACCTTCTGGTCGCTCGTGAGGACGAAATCTGTCAGGTTGTCTGTGCTGGTCACTGTGCCGGTAACTCTGTCGGTAAGCTGGTCGATGCTCACGGCCGGACCAGCATTCGGAGTCGGAGTAACCGAGGATGCCGATGTTGTTACCGAAATTGAAACAAATGAGGATTCCTGTCCGCTCTGGTCAAGCGTCGACAAGCGGTAATCGTAAGTCCCGCCGCTCAGGCCCGAGTCCGCAAAGCTGGTGCCGGCCGTGGTTCCCAGCAACTGCCACTGCCCCTGAGAATTCTCATATTCATAGCGGTAAACCTTGTAGTCCGACGAAGAGATTCCCGTCGGGGCATCCCAATTCAACTGCACGCTGAAGGTTTGATCCTCGGTGGATTGAGCCACTTGGGCAGTCACATTGGTCGGCGCCGGCGGCAGGTTTGCCGTGTAAACGCACGAGGCCGTGGCATAGGGGGTGGAGGAGAGTGGTTGGTCTTGATTGTCCACTGGAATCAACTTATAGAAATACGTCTGGTCGGTCACCGCGGAGAAGTCGTTATAGGTCAGGCCCGTGATGATCGCTTGCGAATTGAGTTTTGGCGTCCACGTAACGCCGTCCGTACTTCTCTGGATGTCCCAGCCGGCAAAGCCCGATGGGACGGTGCCGGGAGCCGGAGCGGCCCAAGTGAGGTCGATGCCTCCGTTAGAACTGGCGGCGGTCATCTTGTTCGCCGCCGTCGCCATCGCCGCGGCCGCCCCAGCCGGTTGCCCGTTGACCGACAAATTCACGACCATCGCGTAACTTCCGCCGTTTCCGTACACGTGGTTGCCGACGACCTCGTACTGCGAATTTGACGACGCAACGGTCCCGTAGGAGTATGTCCCATCGCCCCAATCAATCACGGCCGAATATGCCGAAAGCGGTCTGGCCTGACTGTCCTGGAACGTGGCGACAGGGCCGGCGAATTCCTCGCCGACCGGTGCGGGGATATCATTGGCCTGCACTTGCAGGGACGTCGCTGACACACTCAAACTGCCCGATACCATCGCCTGACGGCTGCTGTCATTATTGTCAACAAGCGTGACCGTGAAGTTTTGAGAACCGGCCGTGTCATACTCATGACTGCCGCTGACGACGATTGCGATATTTCCGTCCGACAGGGTGGTCTCCGACACCGTCCCAGGCGATGAACCGGTGGAGTCTCCCCAGGTGATCGTCGCCGTGTAATCGCCGGGATTGGTATCCTGATCCGGATCGACAAACCGGGCCAGTTGAACGGCGGCGGTGTCACCCTCGGCTGCGGTGATACCTTTTACATCTACACCTACGACAATGTGACTGTCGTCAGCCTGCACCAATACCGGTACTGTCGCGCTAACGCTGCCGCAAGTGGCCGTCACATAATCTGTTTCGGCTTCCTCGGGCGCGCCCGCCACATAATGTCCGGACGAAGACAAGCTGCCTCCGCTGTTGTTGGCGTCAAACGACCATGTGGTCGTGCCTGGATCCGACATCATGTTGCCAAACTGATCGAGCACTGCCGCGGTAAAATCTCTTGTCTCCGACGGATTCAACGTCACGGGGCTTGGATCGATCTGCACAAACGATTGTGTCTGATCGACCGTCACGCCAATGTCGTCATATTCGGTGCTCAGCCCCCTGCTGTCGGTGACCATCACCTTAAAAACGTACTGGCCATGCGAACCGAACGTGGCAACGGTAGTGCCGGCGTCCTGGTTGCCGTTTACTGAGAATGTGGGATCGGGAGATCCGTTTGGCTTGGAGGTAAGTTCCCACCGGTAGGTCAGGAAGGCGCCTGAGTCGAAATCGTCTGCGTCGACCTGGAGGGTCGCATTGGTCCCGACAACGGTCGCCGGGGTTACTGAAGGCGAGGTGGTGATATATGGCCCGTCAGGACGGACCAGAAGGCTCTTGGTTACGCTGCCTTCCCCACCGTTCTGGTCCCAGGCATTGAACGTGACCTGGTGTTTGCCAACCGCCAAGTTGGCTGAGAGAGTGTCGCTGGTGGACACCTGCTGGCCATCCACAAGCCACTGATAGGCGAATCCCGCCGCCTGATCTTCGTTGCTGACGTCGCTGGCATGTCCCTTGATAGTGAGGGACACAAGGTCCGAACCCGACGGAATGCACATTGCCGAAGGGCTGCTGTCGAGCCAGACCACCGGCGGCACGTTATCAATATGGATTGGCGCGTATAGATCGGTAGTTTGCCCAATTCCGTCCATGACCTGGACGTGAATTATCCGATCCGCCGGGCCGTCGCCAACCTGAAAACTCAGGGTCGGTGATCCGGATTGGTATACATCACCTGATTCGTCAAACCTGCCGTCATTATTCAGGTCGTAGCTATAGGTGATCGGATATGCATATGAAGCTGGCCCTTGATAACCGGTCGCGTCAACCGCCAGATTAGCCATGCCATATTCGTCGACAGGAGTCGACAAGGTGACGGTACCGGAAGGGAGGGCATGCCCCGTTGTATCCACAACCAGGCCGAAGAGACCAGCATTGGCCAAATGTTGACCGTCATCCACCGTCACCTGGCAATCCCCATCAGCCGGCACTTCAGTTTGCCATGAAGGCGCGTCTTGAACGCGCATGTCATAACGGCCCGCCAAGAGATGATCGAAGCTGAAATATCCGGCTTGGTCTGTCGTGGCCGTCGTTTCCCCCGAATCCAATTGACCGTTATGATTCTGGTCCAAATAGACCGTCACGCCGGTCATTCCCTGCTCGGGCATTCTATTGCTCGCGGCAGTTAGAGCAGCAGTCAGGTCATCGGGACTCGATACCCTGATCGCGTCCTTATCAACGATGGACAACTGCGTCAAGTCGGCATTTGCCCCTATTCCAAACGCGCGAACATGGACATCCAGGGCGGCCAGCTTGTGCAGCGTGTCTTGACTGAACGCAGAATCGGAATTAAGTCCGCCAACACCGCCATCCGTCAGGAAAATGATGTTCGCATTCCCGACCCCCGTGCCCATTGCGCCAAATGTGTCAATCGCGAACTGAAATGCCGCATTAAAATCGGTCCCACCGTCAGACGTTACGTCCTTGACGGCATCTGCTATGTCCGCCGTAAGAGGAGTTGCAGATGAAAAACCATCCAGAGGCAAGATCTCAGCCGCGTCAGAGAATGTTTCCAGGCTGATCCGAGCCTTAGAGCCCAAACCGAGGTTGATCAGTGATTGATCCAGGGTTATCGCGGCGGACAATTCGGCATCGAGAACAGTACCGGAGGCGCTATTCCCTATGAACGGAGCCGAAGTGCTTCCGGATTGATCCACAATGAAAATAACGTCAGGCGCATTGCCCGCTACCAATTCGGTATCCCATACGCCGTTTCTGTTCTGATCGTAAAACACGTGCCCGGAAATCGACGCCGTGCTGACCGGATTCTGCGTCGTCACCAGCACCGTGTCGTGGAGTGTCGCCACTGTCGCCGTGATGGCCCTGTCTTGAACCGCTACTGTGTTCGTGGGGTCCGGATCGGTTGGCGCAATGCCCTCAACCCACAGCGTGACCAGTCCGGTAGTAAGGTCCACTCCGAGTTCCGCCCCGGTATACATTTGTCCCGGGATAATGTAATCCCCGTCCGTCCCGCCGGCGATGTCCACCCACCGGTTATCGTCGTCCCTCTTCCACAGACGGATGGTGCCGGCGGCAAGCGTGTAGCCGTTCGCTGCCGTCGGGCCCCTGGGGTCCGATCCGTCATACGTGAATTCAACGCCCACAGCCGCCGGATTCGCGAACTTCGAGAGGTTCAGAACCACCGGCGTGAAACCCGCTGACTGGTCGTCCTGCGGCCAGGCCGCCGGGGCCTGGTTCCCTATGGCGTATCCATCCGCGTAGTCCGGGATGCCGTTGTAATTCTCATCGGCGATATCGGTGGTGATGTATTTCCCAGGGTCGGCGGGAACATCCTCCACCAACTCCTCGGCGGGGGACATGTCGGGCAGATTAAGCCCGTTATTGTTGTCGGAATCGATGCACAGATCGATGGAAGGCTGATACCCGGGGCCGCCGTTCAGAACGTACGAAAACTCGGACGTGGTGCCGACGATGTTGCCTCCGACCTGATCCAGCCGCGTTGCCGTGGCTGAAATGTACTGGCAGGTGGTATTGAGACTCTCCTGGAAGACCGCGTTCCCGTCATCGTCGGTAGTAATTGCCTTGGTGTTCAGATAGGTCTCTCCGCCACGGTAGGCCAGCGGGTTGGTGACATGCGAGTTGGCGAAGAACTCTATGTTATACGTGGTGTCAGGAGTTCCACTAAAGTTCCATTTCGTCGTGGCCACTCCATCAATTATCATCAGCCAGATCGGCACCGGGAAGTTGGGCGGGTCGGAGCGGCCGGGTTGATTATCAGTGACACCATTGTCGCCCAGGTCGATACCGATATCCCCGTTGCCGTAAATCGAGTTCTTGGTGGCATAGACGGCCGCGCCTTCGGTAACAATTCCGCCGCAAACAACGTTCGGGGCGCTGTCGAGGCCGTTTCCACCAATTAAACTGCTTACCACTTCGGTGGCAGTGGAGTTGGTATATACGCCGGCCCACTGGTTGGCTGTAATGAAATCGTTTTCAATCAAGGCATTGGGGGTAAACAGGACGGCAATTCCCGAGCCGGTGGTAATATCCCCTCCCGTAGCGTTCTCAATCTCCAGGAAATTCACGACGGGATTCTCTACAAGGTCAGTACCTGGAATCGTATGACTCTGTATACCCGAAAACACCAGCCCGCTTCCGTCCACTATCACAAGCGGAGCGCCACTCCCTCCACCGGGCCGCGGTTGCGTGCTGCCGTCGATCGTCAGCATATCCGTGATCTGGGGCAATGAAGATGCGACTTCGATGGTCCGCGCGCCGCTGCCTGGAATGTTGAATTCAATCGTGGCTGGTACCGCGTTGCTGTTTGCCTGCATGATGGCAGCGCGGAGCGTGACCTCCGGGTCGAGGTTGCCGTTCTTGTCTCTAATAGTTTCGCCCGTCCACGCAATTCCATCATTGAGAGCGCTGTCGGACGCATCACCTGTCGAGTTTACGACGATTGGAGGATCGATGCGAATAACAGAGTTGTTATCATAATACATAACCCCATTAAATAGTATAACATTGCCCCCAGCGAGGAGTATCTCTCCATTGTCTTGGACCGCAATTCCCCCTGTGTCGTTGATCCCATCCGCCCAGACGCCAGTTGTGTCAATTCCGCCGGACGTGGTATTTGCCGCAGCGTCATGCGAGTAGCAGAAATCCTGGTCGATCACGGGCGCTGGAGAGTTTGCGGTCAATTTGTTGTCCGTTAGGAAGCGGACGACGCTCAGGCCTCCACCCGTCCCCCCGCCAAGAAGCACCCCGCCGTCCGGTTGAACGGCGACACCCAGGACACTTAAGGGTCCTACGTTATTCGACCCTATATTCGCGCTATTATATGTTTGCTCTCCAAGATCCGTCCCGTCGGGTGAGAACCAGGCCAACATTAGGTCATCGAGCGGGCCGTCCGCATTGGGGCCCCCGTGCCCAATCAACAGGATACTGTTTCCTACGAAGGCCAAATGCCCGTTTGGAATTCCGTAGTCGTTGGTGAAATTTGTCGTTGTTGAATAAACAGGATCCTGGGTGGGATCGTAATCGATGGCCCCGCCAGCTATCGGCCATGAATACAGGGCGTACACATACGCACAAGTATTAGAATTGGTGACGTATTCGCCCATGTCCTGCGTACTGACAGCATAAACCCTTCCGTTTCCGACGATCATGTCGGAAATTTCGCTTTCCCCAACCGCCGCAGTCCAGGTTGACGCGCTGGCGTTGTATTCCTCTACTGTGCCCCCGCCCCCCAGGACGACGTTGTCTCCGTCAAATGCCATGCATGTGATACAATAGTCCACAACAAAATCGTAATTCTGCTCCGGACCAATGGGGATCGGCGGTATTATGGTTCGCAAGACCTGCGTGCCATTGAGGCTGTACTCAGCAAGCAAGAAGTCGCCACTAATGAACCAAGTAGAACCGTCATCAAATCCCGAAACGCAAATACACTTTGTGGCTGGGTTGTACTTGGCGACTGTAATGGCAAAGCCCACGTCCACGTAGCCAGCCCCGTTGCCGAACGACATGTCCAAGGTCCCGTCGGGTTTGTACCGAACCAGTGTCGATCCTCCGGCCACAACGATGTCTTGCCCACCACTTGCATCGGCGGGTTCAAGGATCACGGCGAGGGCTCCAGTTGGGACAGGTAGGATTCCATCGTGATTCGGCCCGAATGTCGGATCCAACCAAGGCGCAGTAAACGAATCACGGCTGATCACCTTAATAAATTTGCTGGTCGAGGCCGGGGAGTCACCGCTGCCGTCCGTCACCGAAACCGAGAACATCAGACCAGGGGCCGCCGCCAGGTACGTGTGGCTGCCCACCACGTCGAAGCCGCCGTTGGGATCGGGCACAATGCTTACGGGCGAGTTAGCGTCATCGGAGCGGTCGGTCGTTCCATCGCCCCAGGCTACCGTCGCCTTCAAGTCGCCGGGCGCCGCGTTGGGATTGCTGTCCGTGAAATGGAACAGCACCTCATCGTCGGTTTTCACGCCTTCAGCCGGGTTGGGCGCATACAGAGTCCCGGCCGTCAGGGCATCGCCGGCAACCGTGAAGTTCGCGGCACTGGCTGAGATCGGCATCGCGTCGCCCGTTTTGTACACCTGGACGCTGAAGGTCGCGTTGTCCGAGGCCTGGATCTTCTGGTCGTAGGCGTACCATAACTCCACGTCGAAACCGCCGCCCGCGTCGGCCACGATGTCGCCGTTGTTGCCGGGCGTGCTGGTGAGCGTCACGCTGTTTCTGTCGCCCAGGGTGACCACGGCCGTGTAGTCATTGGCGTCCGCGTTGGAATCGGCGTCGGTAAAGTGGAACACGGTGCCGTCCCATTCGGTGCCTTCGGTGGCCGCCGGCGGGGTCAGGGCCCCGACCGTCAGGGGCACGACGTCCAGGAACCCATATCGGGCTATTTCAACGTCGGTCAACCAGTCGGAGTCATATCCTATTCCCGCCGCCAGGTTGCCGCCGTCGGGCTGCGGCGTCATGCTGTCGATGCCATTGGAGGATTCATTGAGGTCCGTGGCGATCCAGCCGGTGGGAGAAAAGCTGGTATCCGCCGTCCCGTCCGAGTTGTATCGACCGATCGCAAAATCGCCGTCCGACACTCCTCCGGCCAGAATCGATCCGTCGGAAAGGACTTCCACCGCTTGGCCCTGGTCTTGCAGGTCGGCGCTGAGGCTGGAGATGACGACTCCCGTGCCGCCGAAACCCGTGTCGCAGGTCCCGTCCGCGTTGAATTGGGCCACCAGGACATTATCCTCAAACCCGTTCTGGCCGTACCAGACTTGATCGCCGGCCAGGGCGATCTTGCCGTCCGCCCCGACAGCCAGGCTATGCGCCTCCGCGTTCCCATTACCACTTCCAGAATAACTGATAAGCGTGATTCCCTGGGTCTGCCCTCCATTGAAGGAGGTGTCCCGAACGCCGGAGGAAGTGAACCTGGCCAGCATGATCTTGGAATTCTGATACTGGCCGGCCACGATAATATCGTAATCGGATCCTTGCTCGTCGGGTTGCAGGGCCAGGCTGGTAGCATACGCGTGGGCGGTGTTGAAGCTGCCACCGGTCAACATGACCTTGCCGCTGTCGTTGGCGCCAAACCCCGTGATGGGGTCAGTATCCAACACACCTTCGGAGGTGTATCGCGCCAGAGCCAGTTCCCTGCCATGGTTGTCCGTGGCGTAGCCGGCGACGATGATGTTGCCCTGGAGGTCGATGGCGATGGCATTGATGGCGTCGTCGCGCCCCGCGAAGTCGGTTTGGATTGTGCCGGTGTGCCCGTTAGGATTACTGTTGTCGGAGTCGCCGAACGTGGTGTCCAACTGCCCTTCCATCGTGTAGCCGGCCAAGGCAAAGTCCGTACTTCCAGAACTTGTGGTTGTGTATCCAGCCACAATGATTCGCTGCTGCGATTGGTTCTGCGAATTCAAATACGTCTCAATCGCCACGCAATCGGCCTCGTCGTCGGTGCCGTTGAAGTTGGTGGCCACTTCCCCGCTGTGGTTGTCGCCGAATCCCGTGGTGGGATCATTGTCCAGAGATCCGTCGGGGTTCAACTGAGCCAATGCGAAGACGTAATCGACGCCGTCGGTTGTGGTGGCGCCGGCAACGTCGATCTTGCCGTCACTTTGGACGGCCATGCCATAGCCCGAGAAGTATGGGTCCCCGATGCTGCCGGTTAGCGTTCCTAGCTGCGTGCCGGCCGCGTTGAACGTGGTATCCAGCCCCAGAACGTTGGAATCGTATGTGTTGGTCCCGTCGGTGACCGTGGCCGAGATGTTGTATGCGTTGGGGCCGTCGGCATAGGTGTGGGTCTCGCTGGATGGATCGCCGGTGAACGTCTCCGGGGCGCTGCCGTCGCCCCAGTTGATCGTCCAGCCCGTCACGTTCTGCACGGTGGTGGCCAAGTTGAGTTGATAGGGTGCCCCTTCGTTCACCGAGGAGTCGCCGCCGATCGTGACGGAGGAGGTGTCATCGAGTGAGTTGGTGCCGGTAGAAGCTCCTTTTGCCTCCGTGATGCCACCGGCAACCGCCAGCGCGGAGCTGACCGTGGCCGAAGCGGTTGTTTGGACCGTGCTGCCACCTTCTTCATTGTGCGCAATGTCAATCGTGACGGTGTAGCTTCCGGCATCGGCGTAGGTGTGGGTTCCCTTGACCCCGAGTGCCCAACTGTTGCTCGTCCTGGTAATAGTTCCTGGTGAGGTGGAACCATCGCCCCAATCGATGGAGGCGGTAAAGTTGCGGTAACTAACGGAAAAGTCATCGTCATGGAACAAAGCCACCTGCCCGGTGAAAGTCGTTCCCGCGACGGCCGTCACGTTGGTGCCGCCGGCCGATATCGGGGCATCGCTCACCGTCGCATGGCCGGTGGCGCCGGCAGTGCTGCCGCCCGCGTCGTTGATCGTGACGCTTACGGGGTAGGTGCCTTGACTACAGTAGTCCCAATCGCCCTGGACACTGAAACTGCCATCGGTGTTGGCGACAATGCTGCCGGGATTCGCGCCGCTCCCATCGCCATAGTCGATCGCCGCCGTGAAGTCGGCGGCGTGGACATTGGGATTGGCGTCGGTAAACGTGGCCACAGTGACAGGCCCGGTGTCAACGCACGATGCGGCCGTGATGTCATTGCCGATGGCCGTCAGGACGCCGTTCATCAACAGCCGCGGTTCAAACGGCTCGAAACTCGCCAGCGCAGGCCTGGGCAACCGGGGCCTGCTTGCCCACTGCTTCCCATGCTCCATCAGCCATTGCAGCGCATGCATGTGCTGCAGGACGCCGCGATAGAGCCGACAAAGACGCTTGTATGCCTGGGAAGCGGTTGACATGACAGTCTCCTTTTACAATTATATCTGCTGTTCGAATGCCCCAACCGACGCGCATTGGTGGCGCCTTGCGGCAGACGTAGCTGATCTTTGGGCGATTCAGGCTGCGAGGTGAGTTTGCCCGGCCCTGCGGCCGCCCGTAGGGGTGAATCAGCGGGCTTTTGCGGAGGCGCACCGTGGGCAAGAATATTTATCAGGAGTCCGAGGCAGCCCGCCTCGGCGCCAACAACCCAGTTTTGACAACGGCCTCGGAACATACTACATGCTCCAAATGCACCATTGGGGTCCGCTCCAAGAATATGCGTGGCCCACACGTTCTTAATTGCCAAATGCTACCCGAGAATGATGATGATATTATTAGGATGCCTAACACTTGCAATGGAATTTTGGATTTTGAAGCGCTCCAATTTAGCTTGTGCTGCCGAAATAATTAACACTCAATAACTTGTGTCGCACAAATAATTTTCAGCCGTCTAGGATTTCCCATTTTCAAGGCTCACACCCCGTCGCCGGCAAGCTGTGGATCTACGAGATGACCTGGCCGAAATTGACACGGACGATCCTTGCGGAGTGGGTTACCGGTAATCCGTGCTTTGGCGCCGGCGGATATTCCCAACCAGCCGTTCGTCGGCCCTGTCGAGTCGGTGGTGCCCTAACGATGCGGCGAGTATCATGGCGTGAGGTTGTGACGTGGATTCTACCCCTTGGCCGTCACCGGACGAAGGCTCACTCCACCGGCACCGAGTAGTCGTTGGAGTCAAAGCAATGGCGTGGCCTCGTGCTCTGGGCCCTTCGGATCAGGTGGAGGACGCGATCAAACGCCGTTTGGAGAACCAGAAATGTCTTGTAAGATCATCGACACGGGCGAAAATGGAAGTGCCGGGGTCTACGGTGGTCTGTGTCGGAAGTTAGTCGGAAAATCCCGGTTAAGAGGAGAACGTATGCGGACCGGTTCCTGGTGCTTCGTTGGACCCGTACTCGTCACCGACGGTGATCCTCCACAGGGGAGCGTGCCAGGATCGGAACTCGCAGGAGACGCAAATGGCGGCGGCGGAGGTGGCCGTCCGTCGCTACGGAATCGAGACACCCTACGGATCGGATCCTGGGATGTCGAGCTCTCTGACCAGGATGACCGCCTCTCTGATCACCGGGAGGCGAGCCTCGCTGGTCAAGGGAAAGGTAGACCTGCTGTCCAAGGCAAGGAAAAGCATGGGCAAGAAAGGCATTGTGGAGGGCATCTTCCCGGCCTTTAATGACGAGCCCCTGTTGGCCGACGCGATGCAGGGCTACTACAAGCAGTTGCTCGACTCTGGGGTGAAAGTGTACGAGTACACCGGCAAGCCGATGAACCACTCCAAGTTGGAGGTGGCGGACGACGTGGTCGTTGGCGGCTCGTCGAACATGGATGCCCGGAGTTGGGAGAACGACAACGAGAACATCTTCATCATCCACGACAAGGCGCTCGCCGACAAGGTCTGGACGCGATTCGAGGAAGACAAACACAACGCGATCGAGATTACCCCGGAGATCCTCCAGCAGCGCGACAAGGGAGTGGCCGGGCTGCTCTGCAAGTGGCTGGATGACTTCTTGCGCTGCAAGTGGGTCTGTGAACTGCTGTAAGGCTGGGCTCCAGTGATCCCGAACCTGACTCCCTGACTGTGTCCTATCGACCGATCCTCCTGCAAAGGCAAAGGTGCTGACCAGCGAGAATATCGCGTTTTGCTGGAGAGGTTAGCAGAAATCTTCATTACCGGTGTAACACGAACCAGCTTTCGCAACTTTGAGTGCAAGCGCCATGCGAAACGGTCGCAGAGCAACATGTACACTTTGTCTGATGAAGATCGGGTTCACCTTGGAGGCCAACTTCTTGACTTGCTCGACTTCCTTGGAAGCCACCAAGCCCCAGGCCTTGCGCTCTCTGCGGCCGGGAGACCTGTTGCTTTCACGGGTTGTTCCCTGGAATGACCGCTGGCTGCTGTCCGGGGTTCAACAACGGTGCGAGCAGGTCTCCGACGATCGGGTGCAACAGATCAGGAAGACGTTTGGGCGAAAGCCCTCCCGACGCTGGCCTGACCCCGGCGATCCTCGCGTAACCAGGGCCTTTGCGATTCAGGAAGAGCAATATCAGGCCTGGTTGCTCCTGTTCGGAAAAGACGAAGTGCTCTTTGCCGATGGTCTTGGGTTGGGCGCAGCGATCAACCGGCATTACAGGCACTGGGCGGAGATGGTCGTGCCGGAAGCCGGCGTCCTTGGCCGCGGCGAACCACTTGCCCTTGTCCCCCCGCGCCTTTATCAGATCGAGGAGAACCTGCCGGGGCTCTTGTTCCGGGTACTTCCGGGCGGTCTCCTTGAAAACGGCGAGATTCGTGGTTGCCGCAGCCGCCACGAGACCGTATCGATGGTAGGATTCCGCGCGACGGCCGGCCTCCAGAAGGATTCGCTCACAAAAGCGGGTGATCTGGTCGTAATTACAGTACGGAACCGAGCGGCAGCCTTCGGCATAGGCGATCGCTTCATCGACCTGCCCTTGCCGGGCAAGCGCCTCGGCCCAGAACTTACCGAAGTGCCAAGCCTGAGCTGACTGCAGGGACAGCAACCCCTGCAGTTCCTGGTATCGTTCGGTCTTGACCAGACATGAGAGGCAGAGCGTCGCCCCAACGACCCAGGCTCCTTTCCGGTGGTTTTCCCAGCCCTCCCGAACGGCCGGGATCATGTGGTCGGCCCAGTGATTGGCCAATTCGGGAAAGGCGCAAATGTCTCCCCAGCGGTCTTCGACCGAAGAAAGGTAGTCCACGCCGTCTTCCACGAGAGCTTCGTAAAGGCGATCCATCCATTTCTGGCGGGTCCGAAGATCCGCGGGAGCATCAACCAAGACCGGTATCAACTCATCGAGGGTATGGTTGACGGCGCCGCCCAGCGTCCCGGAAGAGGTGTCGATATCCTGGAAGGAAGGCCAGATCCGTTCCAGGAGAGTCACAACGCCATCGCCGGCCAGAACAGGATCGGACTTCGCCGCTTTCTTGATCTCACGGACGGCCTCCTTCAAACGCTTGGCGCCCAAGGCGGAAGCCCTCCAGCCGTAGGCCCGGGACCTGAACCGCGTCTTGAAAGTCCACTTGTGCAAAGCGTTCATCTTCATTTCTCATGCCCCTGCTCGCTTGGGCCTGCCCCAACGCGTGAGATCGTGGGTTCAGCGGGAGATCGCCAAGGACCTGGGGAGATGGCTTCGCCCTACTACTTCTTCGGGGGAGGACGGGCGAGGGGACTGGTGTGCAGACAAAACAAGACCGCACATGCACAGAACACCCCAGGCGAAGACGATGGTCATCGGCTGATTTGTCATGGTTGTCCTTTCGCCGGATATGAGGATATCCGATTTCACGGCTATATCCGGCTCCCTTTAATTCTCCTCTTCGTACGGATTGATTCCACACTCCGCCGCCTTTCGCTTATTTCACGCAGTACAGATGAACGTCATAGCCCTCGAACGTATCCTCGAACTGGCCGGCTTTCGACTGAAAAACTCGGTTTTCGCCAATCACCTCGACCCGTGCGTTCACCGCCTGGGGCAGTTGGAACGTGGCGGCTGTTTTCTTTTCCCGCATCGCCACCGCGAAAACGTAGATTGACGTGCCGGATTTCTTGACCATCACGGCAATGGGCGTTTCGGCGTCTGCGGACTTGACCATCACGCCTCGGTCGATGGTCGGGCTGTTTAGGATGGCGGCGAGGGAGTGAATCTGCTGATTGACCTCCTGGACGGCATGGCGTTGTTCCTCATGGGCCAGCAATCCCGCCTCGATGAACTTCGGCTTGAACTCATGCACGAAGTAGATGAGCCCCGTGCTGCCGTGGATGATGGACATCCAAACTTCGGCACGGATCTGGTGCGCCGAAGCGATGGCGGACGGTTGGCCGATGTGCGTGCATTCGATGCAGTTCCAGACGGTCTTCCTGCCGCCTGACCATTTC
>CAZYDC010000035.1:0-16974 GCA_964646065.1 uncultured Planctomycetaceae bacterium
ATGCACGCCAAACAGCAAGCTCACACCCAGGTCCGAGCTTGCTGTTTGGCGTGTATCCTCTGTACCCGGGTCTTTTCTGCAAAAGAAAAAAATCGAACCGCAGAATGATAATGATGAAGTGCGGAGCAGGAATCCCAGATCTTCACTTCTGACTTCTGCGGTTCGCTGTTTTTTCGCTGTTACGCCCCACGCTCTTCGCCTGGCCAGTCAAGAACTGCCGTCATCCGGCCGATAAAGACCAAGAGCCCGAAGCCCGCAGGCAGGGCGGAACGATATAATTATCGGAGCGGATGGAGACAAGACCATGGCCGAGAGAGCCTTGATAACGGGCATCACGGGACAGGACGGCAGTTACCTGGCGGAGTTTCTGCTCCACAAGGGTTACGAGGTGCATGGCATCGTGCGGCGGTCGAGTTCTTTTTCGACCGGGCGGATCGAGCACTTGTACCAGGATCCGCACTACGCCGCCGCCCGCTTGCGATTGCACTACGGCGACCTGACCGACGGCAGCGGTCTGCGGCAGATCCTCACGGAAGTGCAGCCCAACGAGGTGTACAATCTGGGCGCGCAGTCGCACGTACGCGTGAGTTTCGAGCAGCCGGTGTACACCGTGCAGGCCGACGCGGTCGGCACGCTGCGGCTGCTCGAGGCCATCCGCGATTCCAACATCTCCACGCGATATTACCAGGCCTCCAGCAGCGAGATGTTCGGCAAAGTCGTCGAAACTCCGCAAACCGAGAAGACCCCGTTCTATCCGCGAAGCCCGTACGGTTGCGCGAAGGTGTTCAGCTTCTGGCAGACGGTGAACTATCGCGAGGCGTACGGCCTGTTCGCGTGCAACGGCATTTTGTTCAACCACGAAAGCCCGCGGAGAGGCGAGACCTTCGTCACCCGCAAAATCACCCGCGCCGCCACGCGGATCAAGGAACGTCTCCAGGACAAACTGTTCCTGGGCAACCTGTCGGCCAAGCGGGACTGGGGCTTCGCCGGCGACTATGTCGAGGCCATGTGGATGATGCTCCAGCAATCCCAGGCCGACGATTACGTCGTCGCCACCGGCGAAACCCATTCGGTGCAGGAGTTCGTCGAGGAGGTTTTCGGCCTGCTGGACCTGGACTGGCGGAAGTACATCGAGATCGATCCGCGGTATTACCGTCCCACCGAGGTGGACCTGTTGCTGGGCGACGCGAGCAAGGCCAGGCGGACGCTCGGCTGGGAACCCAAAGTCACGTTCAAGAGCCTGGCCAAGATGATGACGGATCACGACTGGACGCTGGCCAAGGAAGAGCGCGTCCTGGCGAACCATCGGGCCCAGAACGCCGGGTAGCGTAAGAAAAAGCGAACCGCAGAACCGCAGAATGTCGAACCGCAGAAGTCAGAAGTAAAGAGTTGGAATCCCAAGTCCGTACTTCAGAATTCTGCGGTTCGCCATTCTGCGGTTCTGCACTGCTAACCATAAACTTCTGCGCACCCCGCGCAAATTTGTTCGCACAATAGGTTAGTCGCTGAGGTCGCTGAGGATCGCTGAGGACAGAAAAGATGATAATGAAGATGATGCTTCTCTTTTCTTTTCTTTTCTCAGCGTTCTCAGCGACCTCAGCGACTAACCCCGCTGTTCCTTCGTCGAATGCCCGCGGTGAAGCTTTGGTTGCGGCCAGAGGCCGCGCCGTGGTTCGCTTTTTCTTCTTGGTCTTGACGGTGTTCACCGCCGCACATTTCCCCCAAAAACTTGGGCTGGACGTTCCTGGCCGGGGTTGATTTAATAGATGCGGTCTTCTCTAACATCTTTGAGGTGAATCATGGTTCCTTTCGCGCGCGTCCTTTGCGGGTTGACGATGCTCCTGGCGTTAAGCGGTTTTGCCCGGGCCGATGACGCCCCGAAAGATGCTCCCGCCCTGACCCCGCTTCAGCAGGCCGCGGCGCAGGGGCAGCTTGCGGCCGTGACCGACCTGCTGGCCAAGGGCGCGGATGTGAAAGCCGCCACCCAGGATGGCAAGACCCCGCTTCACCTGGCCGCCGAGGCCGGGAAGCAGGACGTCGTCGCGCTGCTGCTGAAAAAAAACGCTGACGTGAAGGCCAAGGACGCGTATGGGAACACTCCGCTGCACCTGGCCGCGACCCACGGCAGCAAGGAATTGTGCGAATTGCTGATCGCCAAGGGCGCGGACGTCAAAGCCCAGGCGCTCAACAAGTACACCCCAATGCACAAGGCCGCCTGGGGCGGTAACGCCGAGGTCGTCAAACTCCTGATCGCCAAGGGCGGCGACTTCAACGCCGAAGACTACGACTTCCGCGTGCCGCTGCACTACGCATCCAACAAAGCCGTCGTGGACGTGCTGATCGCCGCCGGCGCCGAGGTCAATCGCCGCTGGCTGCCCTGGACCCGCACCCCGCTGCTCGACGCGGGAATGCACGGGTTCACCGAGGCCGCCGAGGCCCTGATCGCCCACGGGGCCGATATCATGGCTACCGACTCCAGCCACTTCACCCCGCTTCACTGGGCCGCCTGGAGCGGAAGCGCCGGCACCGTCAAGCTCCTGCTGGACAAGGGCGCCGACCCCTTCTACGTGGACGACTCCAACTACACCGCGCTTCACTGGGCCGAATACTGGGGCCACAAGGATGTCGTCAAGCTGCTCAAGGACAAAATGGACTCCATGCCCCAGCCGGCCAAGACGGAAAAGAAGTAAGAATTGCGGAATGCGGATTGAACGGCGAAGACAAAAAAGAAGAATTGCGGATTGAACGGCCAGCGGCCGAAGGTTCGAGTTGCTCCCTTAACCAGAGGTGGTTTCATGGTCCCTAAGACAAAGCGTCCGTCCGTGTGGCTCCTTAAATTTGCAATCTTCAATTTGCAATTTGCAATCTTCTCCGGCGTCGCCTTCGCGCAGACGCCGGACCACCTGGGGTTCCAGGCCTTGCCCCGGACGATCAGCTACGCCACGCCGCTGACCCCGGCGCAAGGCGCCCAAGCCGTCATCGTCTACGGTAAGAAGGCCGACTGGACGCAGGCCGCCGCCTTGCGCGTACAGAAGGCGGTCCAGGACTGGTCGGGCAAGAAGCTCGACGTGATCGACGACCTGACGGCCACCAGCGAGGATACCTGGTTGATCGCCGATGCCTATCGCCACACGCCGATGATCGTCATCGGAAACACGCAGGACAATCGCCTCATCCAAGCCCTCGGCACGCGATACCTGGACTCTTCCAACCACTCCTGGCCGGGCGGGGACCGCTACCTCGTCCTGACGGTCTTCGAGCCTTTCGCCGCGGACACGAACCATATCGTGCTGTCGGCCTCCAATGAAACCGGCGCGACCGGCGCGACGGCTGCCCTCGAGGCCGCGATCAAAAAGCTGCCCAAGGACGACGCCTCGACGATTCCCTTCACCCGGATCATCGCCGGCACGAATGACAAATGGCTGCCCGTCAATGACGTCCCCGTGATTCCCAAGGAGTTCGCGACGCCCTCCAAGAGCGTCACCGAAGTGGCAGCCAAGGCGGCCGTCGCGCCGTACACTGCCGGCGAGCCGCTGGGGTATAGCCCGTTTTCCTCCGAGCCGTATCTCTACGCGCTGGGCGGAACCTTTGATGAACACTACACCGCCATGCTGACCGACGAATCCAACATGATTCCCGTGGCGGCCATCTTCCTCAACGGCGTTCGCGCCGCCGGCGGGCGAACGCATATTCCCTTCCACCATTACGGCGGAATGGGCGTGTTGATGGGCATTCGCGGGATCTTCCAGTCCGGCATCCTGAACGAAAAGGAATTCAACGAGTTCGAGAGCGCCATGGTCTACTCGGGGGCCTATCCGGCTGAGTACTGGTACGACCGCATCGACTCCGAGGTCAACCCCATCCACGTGGAAGGCGGGCGGCACGGCATGGCCTGCCTGCTGATTACCATCAACACGCTGGACTACGTGATGAACCATTGCAAAATGGACGACCGCACGCGGCAGGAAATCCAGCGGCGTTACAACGGCTGCCGCAAGACCTGCGCCAGCTACGTCCGGTCCTTCCGCGACAAGTACGACACCTGGGAACTGGGCGAAACCACGATGATGCAGTTCTACGCCACGCTCTACGCGGGTTTCCCCGAGGTGGTCAAGAACGGCACGCTGAAACACATGGCCGACATGTACATCCTGACCAGCGACAACCTCAAGCAGATCGACTACTGGCAGATTCCGGGCCTGTACGCCGGGCTGGACTCGTACATCGGCGCGGGTCCGGGCATGGCGATGGCCAGTTGGCACGGCCGGGGGCTGGTAACGGCGGCGGCGTTTTATTACGACAATCCGCAATATCGCTGGTTCATCGAGCAGGCCGGGCCGATGCACGGTATTTTCGGCTCGGTGGCCACGCGGATGAACCCGATGACCTGGGATCCCGCCGCCAAGATGACCGAACCGACCATGTTCAACGGCGTGTACGCGCTGCCGGGCGACCCGCGATATTACGAATACAACAAGTCCACGTCCGAGGGCCTGCGGTGGGACGATCACTCGCTGCCTTGCCGCGTGCCCGAGCCGTTCGACAAGGCCTGCGACCGCGCGGCCTTCCGCGACGGGTTCAAGCCCTCCGACGCGTACATGTTCCTCTGCGGCAGCCAGAACGTCACCCAGCCGCAGAACAACTCCATCGCCCGCTACACCGACCTGGGCGAGTTGTGGCTGTACAGCAATACGATGAAGGGCAACGGCTACGCGCACACCGTCGTGTCGATCTCCAACGGAAAGAGCTTCGTGCCGGTGACGGGGACGACCATCGAGGCGATCGGAAACCTCGGCGACGTCAGCGCGATCTCGTCCAGGGAAAGCGGAGTGGCCGGCGCCGACTGGACGCGGACCATCCTGCATTTGAAAGGCCACGACTTCGTAGTGCTGGACAATATCCAGGCGCTGGCCGACCCGGCTTAGTCGGACTCCGCCGCGGCAAGCGATTTCAACATGACCTGCCGCTGGCGGAGCTTCAACCCGGCCTCGATTGAGAACGGCGTGTTCACCGCCAACGCCCCGGGCGGCGGAACGATGCGGATCATCCCTTCCGAACCGCTCCAGCAGGCCAGCGAATACTGGGAATGCGACGGCGCCTCCAGGCCGACCGTGCTGTTGCAGCAAAAGCAGGCCACGCTGAAAAGGGGCGAGTTCGCCACGTTCCAGAATCTCATCACGGTTTCCGGCGAAGGCCGGCCTGACGAATTCCAGGTCAAGCGGGTCAGCCCCAAGGCCATGCTCATCAAGGGCAAGACCGCCGACGGCGAGCACCTGGCCCTGGTTGGCATCGACGGCGATTGCCCGCTGACGGAAATTCAAACCAACGCACCAATATATTACGTCTGCGGGGACCGGGCGTATCTGTTCGGAACAACGGACCTGCCCAAGAATATGAACCTCGCGCTGGTTCCGGAGGATGCGAAGAATTCGCCGGAAAAACCCGCGGGTTCGATCATCGGGACTCTGAAGGAAGGTTCCACTTCCGCCTTGTTGGAAAAGCTTTGGGCAAACACCAAGGATGCCGGCGCCACCAGCATGGCGGCCACGGACGTGGACAAGAATCTCTTCGAGAAGATCGCCGCGGACAAACCGCTGGACCAGCCGCTACGGCGGATTCGGCAATTGAAGATCACCTCGGACCCCAAGAGCATCCAGCCGCTGGCGGGGCTTTCGGACAACCAGTATTCCACCTGCCTGGCCGGGTATCAACCGACCTGGGGCGCGACGGACCACCTGACGGTTTCGCTGGATTTGGGCAAGCCCCAGGACCTGGCCTGCATGAGGCTGGTGAGCATCCATAAGGCGACGACTGGGCCCGGCGACCCCGAATTCGGGCAGGCGTACAACCAACCGGGCGATTTCACCTTCAGCCTGGAACTGAGCAACGACAACTTCGTCAACGACATCCGCAAGATCGACAAGCCCAACGTCGCCTGGGAAGAGACCACGTCATTTCCCATCTGGCATTACGCACTGGGCCGCCTGCCGACCTGGCGGATCGACATCGGCGCCAATGCCCGCTACGTGCGGCTGATGCCGCGACCGACGACCAAGGAGCGGCCTAACCTGAGCCTGTCCGAGCTGGAGGTCTACGCAACGGACAAGGCCCCGGACCTCACCGCCCGGGCGTTCGCGGCCGACGTGGACGGCGACGGGTCCAACGAACTGGCCGTCGGCACGTCCAATAAGCAGGTCGCCCTGTACGACGCCGAGGGCAAGCAGCGTTGGACCAAGCCGCTCGTGGGCGACGTGTTCAACATGGTCTGCGGCGACCTGGACAACAGCGGCAAGAGTGAGATCGTCGTCTACGAGACGCACGACGAGACGATGCACCGCTTCAACGGCGACAGTTCGGAGCGCAAGCCCGGCAACATCAAGCAGGGCCTGATGGAGCGCAACAAGTCGGACAATTCCGGCGGTCTGGTGGCCCTGGCGATCTGGGGGCCGGACGGTGCGGACAAGAAAGAAGTCATCGGCTGGTCCGAGGCGTGTTTCCGCGTGACGTCGGATGGAACGACCAAGGGGCTCAAGTCCGGCCAGCCGCGCGGGGCGGAGCAGCTCAATAACTTCTACCCCGACGAGCCGGTGGCTCTGGCGGCGTTCGGCTATTTCCTGGACATCTGGTCGGCCAAGCGCGATTCCGACGGCAACTACATCAAGCTTGTTTCGCGCATGCCCTCGGGCGCCCCCGGTGGCGGACCGGCGGAGCCCGGCTTCACCTGGATTCGCCAGGCCGCCTTCGCCGGGCACAAGGGTCTGCTGGCCGCCAACGGCGGCGGGCTGGACTACTTCCCCATCGAGGCGCTGGCGCTGGGCGGAAACAAGGGCCAGCCCGACAAGATCATGGAGCCGGTCAAGGGCCAGTGGCATTTCCTCAGCGGTGGGGTGCCGCTGGTGGCCGCTACGATCGAGGATTCCGTGCCGGAAGACCAGGTGCGAATCTTCGTGGCGCGCGAGGACGGTTTCGTGAACGTGTTCGATCTGGACGGAAAGACGATCGGGCTGATCAACACCGGCGAACCGATCCTGGGCATGTGCTTGCTGGGCGAAAAGGGCGCGGCCCGGCGCCTGGCCGTGGTAACGAAGTTTGGCGTCCACGTCTTCGGCGGCGACCTGAAAAAGCTGGGCCGCTGCCCGCAGGCCTCCAAGTCCTTCGCCGGCCCGGGCGGGAAGAATAAGGACCGGGTTTACTGCGTGGATGACGCGGGCAAGGTGACGGTGGTCGTCATAAAGTGATCCCCATCCTGATTTACAATTGACAATTTACAATTGACGATTGAACGGCCCGGAGACTCGTCACCGGCTTCCGTCTTTTCTTTGCCGTCCAATTGTCAATTGTCAATCGTCAATTGTCAATGGGTGGCGAGAGGAGTTGAGCAAGCATGAAAATCTTTGAACCAAAGTTAGCACTCATCGGCTGCGGTGGCATCGCCGGCGGCGGGGGGGAGGCCAAGGCCGGGCACCTGCTGTCGCTGGAGAAGATGGGGCTGCACGTGAGCACCTACTGCGACGTGAACCTGGCCCTTGCCCGCAAGCGTCGCGAGCAGTTCGGCCCCGCAACGGCGCAGGTGACGGACGACGCCCAGAAGGTTTTCGACGACCCGGCCATCGACGCGGTGATTATTTGCACGCGGCACGACAGCAACGCGCCGCTGGCGGTGCGGGCGGCCGAGGCGGGCAAGCATGTGTTCGTGGAGAAGGCCCTGGCCTTGACCGAGCGCGCCTGCCAGGACGTCATCGACGCCCAGAAGCGCACCGGCCGCAAGATCATGGTCGGGTTTTCCAAGCGGTACACTCCGGCCTACAAGGCCCTGATGCCGCTCAAGGGGTTGGCCAAGTTGCTGGTCGCGCAGTGCAGCGAGCCGGCCTGGGACAGCTACGACTTCTGGGGCAAGGATCCCGTTTCGGGCGGCGGCCAGGCGTTCATGTGCGGCATCCACATCGCCGACATGCTGCTCGAATTGGCCGGCAGCGATCCGGTCCGCATCATGGCGATGGGGGAGTTGCACGACACGCTCGGGTGCGACGAGAGTGCAGTGAGCGTCAAGACGTCTGGCGGCAATCCCAACGACGCCGACAAGCAAGCCCGCCAACATCTCCTGGGGGAGGATGGCGGGCAAGCTGGATCTCACGTCGGCTTGCCTGTCGGCGCAGTAGAACCTTCAAACAGGAAAACCTCGGGTCATCCGGCAGCCCGCCCCGCGCCCAACTCCCCGCGTCCCACGGTCATCAACAAGGCTTACGCGCTGGTCGAATTCGCAAACGGCATTCACGGTATCTTCGCCTCCGGCGACACGGGCGACTGCTCTCACCTATCCAAGTTCAGCCTGGAGTTCCACACCGGCCAAGGCGTCGCCGTCGCGCACGAGCGGCTGAAATACCTGACGGTGAGCAACATCCCCGGCCTGGACAACGTCCGCGAGGACGACGAGCATTTCGACGACGTGATGCGGGATTTCGTGCGGTGCGTTCGAGACGATCTGCCGGCGCCGGTCGGCCCGGTTGAAGGGTTGCGGGCCACCAGGCTGATGGTCCGGATCATCGAGTCGATCCGCACCGGCGGGCCGGTGAAGTGGTAAGTTTGTAGTGGCCCCGTAAGGGGCTTCTTCAAGAACGCCCTTACGGGCGCACTACAAACAGGCTGGCCATGCTTCTGTCCGCAGACGTGATACGCACCATAACGCCAGGCATAAAGACAAATGACAAACAACAAACGTCCCAATCGCGCCGCCTTAAGTCGTCGCCAGTTCTTTGGCGACGCGGCCCGTTTTGCCGCCGCGGCGGGGTTGGCGTCACTGGGCTTGGGAAACGAACTTGCCTCGGCCGCCCAGCAGGCGGCGCTTTCGCCGGCGTCCGCGCCGAGCTCGCCGGAGGATGCCCGCGCTGCGATGCTGCTGCCCAAGGATCTGGCCTATTTCAACTGCGGCACGCTGGGTCCCTCGCCGCGCCGCGTTTTAGAGGAATCGTTCGAGGCCTGGCGCAAGATGGAGCAAGACCCCGCCGACGAAGGCTTCGGCACGTTCCTGGGTTTGGCCGAGCAGACGCGCGCCAAGGCGGCCAAGATGCTGGGTTGCGAGAAGGACGAAATCGTCATCACTCGCAACACCACCGAAGGCATGAACACGGCCGCGCAGGGGCTGGACTGGCAAAAGGGCGATCGCGTGCTGACGACCGACCACGAACACGAGGGCGGCAGCGTTTGCTGGAAATATTTTGCCAAGCGCAGCGGCGTCGAGATCGACCGCGTGCGCCTGCTCGTGCCGCCTGAAAAACCGTCGGAGGTCCTGGCCCTGCTGCAGGCCAAGCTCACCCGCCGCACGCGGGTCGTCAGCGTCAGCCATAGCACGTTCACCACGGGCCTGCGAATGCCGATTCGCGAAATCGCCGCGATGGCCAAGGCCAACGGTTCGCTGCTGGTGGTCGACGGCGCGCAGGCCGCGGGCGCGCTGGACGTGGACATCAAGGCCCTGGGTTGCGATGCCTACGCCACCAGCGGCCACAAGTGGCTGCTGGGGCCAAAGGGCACGGGCATTCTGTATATCCGCAAGGAGTCGGCCGAAAAGTTCCAGCCTCTGCTCTTGGACCAGGGGCGGTCGGTGTACACAACCTCCGCCGGAACGGCGAACCTGATCGGCGTGATCGGGCTGGGGCTGGCGATCGATTTCCTCGCGGGCGTCGGCATGGGCAAGATCCAGAAGCACAACATGGAACTGGCCGCGTATCTGTACGGCAGGCTCAATGGTTTGCCGGGCGTCCGCATCGTCAGCCCGGTGCCCGGGGAGTTGAGTTCGCCGCTGATCTCGGTGACGCTGGGCGAAAAGGCGGACAACGCCGCGATGGCTGCGCGGCTGCGCGAGAAGCATCGCGTCGTCGTGAAGCTGCTGCCCAAGGAAGTCCCCGGCGGCCTGCGATTCTCCTGCCACGTCTACAACAACCAGAACGATTGCGACCGCCTGGTCGCCGCCCTGAAGCAGGAATTGTAAGCGTGATGAATCCGGGTGCCATGCCCAAGTCTGCGCGGGCATGAAAATTGCACATTTCAAATTTCATATTGCATATTGAAGAGGCAGAGCCGGTTCTTCGCCGTCTCCTCGATTTGCAATCTGCAATATGAAATCTGCAATTCCCCCATGCCCGCGCAGACTTGGGCATGGCACCCTCGGCATGGCACCCGTCATTTGGGTTGGACCACTGCACTCGCGGGCGGTTTGGCTTCGAGGAAGGCTTTTTCGATGGCCATGTTCAGTTCGTGGCGGACCTGGTCCGTTTGCGCCTGGAGCAAGCTTCCCTGCGCGCTGGGATTGTCCATCGACCCGCTCGACGGAGTTTCCGCGCCTCGGATGAACACTCGCAGCTCGAACTTCATGGCGGCCGGCGTCAGGTCGGTAAGAACCGCCGTGGGCGCGGGAACCTTGAGCACCTGGGGATGTTTGCGAGCGGCGTCCATGAGGATCGCCTCGGCCTTGGCGGGGTCGAAATCCGGCGGCAGGGGCACGGGCAGGGCCAGCCTCAGCAGGCGGTCGCTGAGTGTCCAGTTGACCACGCGGCCGACGATGAAATCCTTGTTGGGCACGATCAGTTCGCGGCAGTTCCAATCGGTGACGACGGTCGCTCGGATTCGCATTTTCGTGATGGTGCCCGTGACGTCGCCGACCGTGACCGTGTCGCCCAGCCGGATCGGGCGCTCGAAAAGTATGATCAGGCCGGAAACGAAGTTGGCGAAGATTTCCTGCAATCCAAAGCCCAGTCCGACCGTCATGGCGGCCACCAGCCACTGAACGTTGGACCACTCCACGCCCACCAGGCCCAGCGCCACCACCGTGCCGACCACCCCGATCACGTACCGCAGCACGGTGCGGATCGCGTACCGGGCGCCGGTGTCGATCGGCAGCCGCTGCAGGACCACTGCCTCCACCAGGGCGGGGAAGTTGCCGCACAGCACGAACGTCAGCACCAGCACGATGACCGCCAACCCCGCGTCGGCCAGCGACACCGTGCCGCCCCAAAGTTCGACGTGCTTGAGCATTCCCAAGGCCGGGATGATCGGCGTCCAGACCCACCAGACGATCAGGACCATGACCAGCATTGTCGTGAAACGCAGCAGGTGATCGATCTGGTTGCGGGTGTTCTGGGTTTCCGCCCAAGGGGCGGGCGAACCAGCCTGCCCGGCGGGGATGGGCGAAGCGATCGTGCCGGCCGTCCGCAGGTCGGCCCGCGCGCGGCGCAGGCCCACCGATAGCGCCCGCTTGGCCCCGGTCAGAACGATCACCGCCAGCGAAATGAACAGAAAGGTGTAGACCAGCCGCTGCGAGAGCACCCCGGCTGTCAGGACGTATCCCGCCCAGGCCAGGACAATCGCCAGCACCGGGGCCGCCAGGCCCAGGGCGTGCCATACGTGACGAAAACGGTGGAACAGGCCGGTCTTGATCGCGTGGTCCACGATAGGCCCGCGCGGGCGAAGGAGGACGTGCATGAAGACGGCCATGGCGACGAACTGCACGGTCAGGACCAGCCGCCCCAGCGAGGTCCGCGAGGCGTCGTTTCCGCTGGAGGCCAGCAGGGGCATGAGGAACATCGTCGAGCAGATGGCCAGCATGAGGAAGCGGAGGGCCCTTCGTCCGGTGCGAAGGCTCTGCGCGGGCCAGTCGAAATGGGCCTCGGCCAGGCCCATCGGGCGGCAGACCTGGCGAAGGAACTGCAAGGCCGCCAGCGTCATGCCGATGTTGAGCAATCCGCGCGACAGCCCGGCGTCGAACTTCTGGGGGGAAATGAACAGGGTGGAGGCCAGCAGGACCAGCCCCGGCAGCGGAGCGGTCAGCACGACCGCCCAGAGCAGCGCCTCGAGCGAGCGTCCGAACGTGTCGGCGACGCCGTCGCGAATGCCCTGCGCCACGCGGCGAAGGCGGGCGAGTATCTTTGGCCGGTAGACCAGGATCAGCCCGGCGGCGACCAGTCCGGCCAGCATGGGCAGCGGCGCTTGCAGGAAATTCCGCCAGGCGGTCGCGGCGGCGCCGGCCCAGTTTGTGGGCGCGACCAGGTAGCGCAGGGCCTGGCCGGCGGGGCCCGCGTCGTCCAGGCTGATCGGCTTGGCGCTGGGCGTCCAGAGGATGCTTCCCTCGACCAGGGTCTGGAACCTGCGGGTCTCGTCAACGAGCATCTGTTCCTGGGTGTCCAGTTCGGCCAGCGTGGTGAGGTAGTCGCCGTAATCGTGGATCGAATCGTCGAGCATTTCGGTTTTGGCGGGGTCCGTGTCGCCCAGGGCGTCGCGCTGCTCCTGGAGGTCGAGCAACCGCAACTGAACGTCGGAAATCTCCTCGGCGCGGAGGCGGATTTTCTCTTCGTGGGGGAGGGGGTCGGGCGTTTCGCTTCGGGCCTTGCGCATCAGGGAGAAGACGGCGCTGGACTTTCCGGCGTAGGCGAGTCGTTTTTGAATATCGACGAACCGTCCGCGCACCTTGGCCAGTTCGTCTTGCACCTGTTGCAGATCCCGAGCGGCCTGGAGCATTTTGCCCACAAGGCGCCGGTGGGCGGAGGGGGTCTCGGATGGGGAGCTCGTCGGCCCGCTGGCCGGTTCAGAGGTCAATTGCGCAAAGGCGTGGTGGGTGGTGGGCGACTCCGCCTGGGCGGAGGAACTCGCGGGTTCGCCGGCCGGCGCCGACGTCGATTGCGCAAGGGAACGGTCGCCCAGGCCCAGCCAGGCCGTCGCCAGGAGGGCAAGAATCAAGATCCGGAAATTCTCACGTCGCGGGAATCTCATGTTTCACCTGTGACGACATTCTAATGATTTGTCACTCGTGAAACTATAAGGGTGCCGTGTCGGGTGGCATGTCGGGTGCCATGTGTCGGGTGCCATGCCCAAGTCCGCGCGGGCATGTCTTCGTTGTTTCTTCTTGTCCTTCCACCCCTTTGAAACTACCCTTTCATGCATGGAACCGTCCGAAGTTCACAGGAAAACGTGCAAACGGTACGACACTCCCTGGCGAGCGCATTACCTGACGTTCTCCTGTTTTCTGCGCCGACCGTTCCTCCAGAGCCAGCGCGGTCCCCAGTGGACGGCCGAATCGGTTCAGGCCGCCCGAGGCCGTGGAATGTTCCTTCTCTGGGGATACGTCTTCATGCCGGAGCACGTCCATCTCCTGATCTACCCCAATGAGGGCGTCAAGATCTCAACGATTCTGACCGAGTTAAAACAACCGGTCACACGAAAAGTGATCGCCTGGTGCGAACAGAATGCCCCGGAGTTTCTCAAGCGGATGGAGGACGCGCATTCCGGCAAGACCTCGCATCGGTTTTGGCAGCGTGGAGGCGGGTACGACAGGAATCTCTGGTCGACCAAGGAGATTCACGAGAAGAGGCATTACATTCACCTCAACCCCGTGAAGCGAAAGTTGGTTCAGACGGTGGATCAATGGTTCTGGTCCAGTTGTCGCGCGTGGACCGAAGGCGTCGATGATCCAATCCCTATCGACCGGGAATCGTTCCCAATGCTGCTGCCGTGAAGCCGGTTCGTCCGTCAAGACATGCCCGCGCGGACTTGGGCATGGCACCCGACGCACGGCCCCCATGGCACCCTATTCTTATCCGTTGCCTTCGCCGGCGGCGACGCCGACCGGCAAGGGGGGCGGGCTTTCGATACCGGCCTCTTCGGGCAGGAATTCGAGGTTGCCGTCTTCACCGTCGCCCGGGTTCGATCTGCGGCTTTTGCGAAGCGCTAAGGCCTGTTTGAGGAAATTCGCGAGCCACTCCAAGCATACGAAGACCACGGGTGTGACGTAGAGGGTCAGCGACTGCGAGAACAGCAGTCCGCCGACGACGGCCAGGCCCAGGGGTTGGCGCGACTCGCCGCCGGCGCCGTAGCCCAGGGCGATGGGGATGCCCGCCATCAGGGCGGCCATGGTGGTCATCATAATCGGGCGGAAACGGATCAGGCAGGCCTCGTGAATCGCCTGGGTGGGCGTCTTGCCCGTTCGCATGACCTCCAGGGCGAAGTCCACCATCATGATGCCGTTCTTCTTGACCAGGCCGATCAGCATGACCATGCCCACCATCGCGTAGATCGAAAGCTCCGCGTGGAAAATGTACAGCGTCAGCAGCGCGCCGAAACCGGCGAACGGCAAGGCCGAGAGGATCGTCAGCGGGTGGTAGAAACTTTCGTACAGAATGCCCAGCACGATGTAGATCACCAGCACGGCCAGAATCAGCAGAATGCCCATGCTGCTGACGGAGGACAGGAAGGCCTGGGTCGATCCCTGGGGGGTGCAGGTCACGCCCACGGGCATGGACTGCCGGTTGATCTCGTTGACCTTGTCCACGGCCTGCCCCAGCGAAACGCCGGTCTTCAAGTTGAACGAGACCGTCACGGAGATTTGCTGGCCGGAGTGTTTGATCTGAAGCGGGCCCAGGTTTTCGGACGTGCTGGTCAGCGACTGCATCGGCACCAACTGTCCGCCGGAAGACCGCACGTACAGCATCGACAGCACGCTGGGGTCGGTCTGGAACTTGGGCAAAAGCTGCACGATGACCTGGTACTGGTTGCTGGGCGAAAGGATCGTGGAAACCTGCCTGTAGGAATAGGCCGTGTCCAGGGCCGTCTCGATCTGCATCGCGGTGACGCCCATGGTCATGGCCTTGTCGCGGTCGATCTTCAGATTGAGCTGCGGGTTCTTCAATTGCAAGTCGCTGCTGACGTCCTGGAATTCGGGCTTAGCGCGAAGCTTATTTTCCAATTCGCCTGCGTAGCGGTAAAGCTGCTCCACGTCGAGGCTCTGAAGCGTGATCTGGTACAAGGCCCTGGACATTCTGGCGCCGACGTTGATCGGCGGAGGGTTGCTGGGGAAGCAGCGGATGCCCGGCACGCTGGCGAACTTGGGCCGAATCTCGTTGATGACCTGGTCGGCCGACAACTCCCGCGTTCCCCGGGTCGTGTCGAAATGGGTGCCGAAAACCGAATTCATCTTGTCCTCCACGAACAGGAGGAACTCGCCGGGCCCGGTGGGCTTGCGCTTCTTGAGGGTCAGGAACAGCGTGCCGTTATTGCCCAGCCAGCTCCCTCGGGCGCCCGCGCTGTCGAAGAACCTCTGGACGTTGGGATCTTGGCGGGCGATCGCCGCGAGCTTCTGCTGGTAGGCCACCATCGCCTCGAAGGAAACGTCCTGGGACGCCTCGGTCTGGACCATGACCTGGCCCTGGTCTTCGGAGGGAATGAATCCCAACGGAACCTGGAAAAGCAACCAAATGCTTGCGCCCAAAACGCCCAAGGCCATCAACAACGTCACCAGCTTATGGGTAAGTGCCACACCCAGAGTCCAATCGTAGACTTTGAGCATTCCCTGGAACCCGGCCTCGGTAAGGCGGTACATCAGGCCGTGGTGGATGCGGCGCGGGTCCTTCAGGAAGCGGCTGCACATCATGGGCGTCAGCGTCAGCGAGACGAATCCGCTGACCAGCACGGCCACGCCGATGCAAACCGCGAACTCGCGGAACAGCCTTCCGACGATTCCGCTCATGAACATCACGGGCAGGAACACCGCCGTCAGCGAGAGGGTCATCGAGACGATGGTGAATCCGATTTCCTTGGCGCCGTCATAGGCCGCCTGCAAGCGCGTCTTGCCCATCTCCATGTGGCGGACGATGTTTTCGAGCATGACGATGGCGTCGTCCACCACGAACCCGATCGACAGCGTCAAAGCCATCAGCGAGAGGTTGTCCAGGCTGTAGTTCAGGGCGTACATGACGGCGAAGGTCCCGATGATCGACACCGGCAGCGTGATGCTGGGGATGACCGTCGCCCAGAAATTCCGCAGGAACAGGAAGATCACCATGATCACCAGCGCCAGCGTCAGCACCAGGGTGAACTGCACGTCGTTGAACGACTCCTCGATGATCAGGCTGTTGTCTCGGAAGACCTCCAGCGCGACGGAGGCGGGCATCTTGTCGCGAAACTGCGGCAGCAGTTCCTTGACGGCCCTGGCGACCTCGACGGTGTTGGTTCCCGGTTGCCGCTGCACGGCCAGGATGATCGCCCGCGGCAGGGTCTTGCCGTTGTAAAACCACGCGGCGGTCTTGTCGTTTTCGACGCTGTCGACGGCCGTGCCGATGTCGCGAAGCCGCGTGGGTTGCCCGTTGTGGTAGGCGACGACCAGCGGCATGTACTGCTCGGCCCGCATGAGTTGTCCGTTGGCCTCGACGACGGACACCTTGTTGGGACCGTAGAGCGTTCCCAGGGGCAGGTTGACGTTCTGGTTGGTCACCGCGGTGGCCACCTCGTCGATGCCGATGCCCCGAGCGGCTAATTCCAACGGGGAAACTTCGATGCGGACCGCGTATTTCTGCGAACCGTACACCATCACCTGCGCCACGCCGTCCACCATGGAAATCCGCTGGGCCAGCAGGTTCTCGCCCAACTCGTCCAGGTCGGACATGGGCAGGTTCGGGCTGGTCAGCGACATGTAAAAGAAGGGGTAGTCCGCCGGGTTGACCTTGCGGTACGAGGGCGGCGCCGGCAGGTCGGTCGGAAGGTTGCGGGCGGCGCGGGCGATGGCCGCCTGAACGTCCTGGGCGGCGGCGTCGATGTTGCGGCTGAGCACGAACTGAATCGAAACCGTCATGCTGCCCTGCGAACTGCTCGAACTCATCGAGTCGATGCCCGCGATCGTGGAAAATTCCTTCTCCAACGGTGTGGCAATGGCCGAGGCCATCGTGTCCGGGTTCGCGCCCGGATAGGTGGCCGTGACCATGATCGTGGGAAAGTCCACGTTGGGCAGGTCGCTCACCGGCAGCAGGCGATACCCGATCACGCCGAAGAGCACGATGCTCAACATCACCAGCGTGGTCGTGACCGGGCGTTGGATGTACAGCGATGAAATACTCACGGCTTGGCCTCCGCCGGCATGGTTTGCGGGCCCGAAGCATCCGTCGCGGGCTGCGAAGCCCTTGGGGTGGGCTCGTCCTTCTGAATCTCAACCTTCACGCC
>CAZYDC010000036.1:0-16947 GCA_964646065.1 uncultured Planctomycetaceae bacterium
GGACGTTCCACCGTCAATTCAACAGTGCTTGGGCAGGGCGTGAACGGTTACAAAATAAAATATTTTCGCGGCTAGACGCGGCCAGCCATAAAGTTATGTACTGAATATTTTTAGATGTATAGTATTTTCTAGACAACATTCAAACTTATAGTATAATATCGTGCGTCTGTTGGGGACGCTGCTCATTACGCGGCGACCGAGAGAAAGGGATGAAATGACGAATGATAAGTGCCGAATGGCGAAGGCAGAAAGAGACGCGGCCACGGTCGCCGCACGGACTCGCCGTTCGCTTCATAACTGGTATAAGGATTACCGGAATGCCTGGTTATGGCGGCTGGCGAATGTCCTCACCCCTTTTTTGAAGCGTTTCAATCATACAACCATCGCAATCCCTCTCCGGAACGCTGTTGCCGCGAACCACTATGGGTTGTGGGTCGAACCTTGCAGACCCACAAGAAAAATTTCGAGAACGCGCGAAAAGAGGTGGTCAAAAATCATAACGTTCGTCACATACACAGCTTATAATTTCGGGCAGCCCGAAAATCGGGTTCCAGTGGCTTACCGGCGGGTTCTAGTGAGCCGCCGGCCGGTTCTAGTGAGCCACCTGCCCGTTCCGGTAGCTTTCCAACGGGTTCCAATGCGTTCCGTTGTCACGCTGGGAGCCCGAAATGCACCGGTTTTGGGGGCCAAAATCGCACATTTTACGCTCTACGCCCTACTCGCCACGCTGAACGTCTTACGCATGTCTCATGCCCAGCAGGGTTTGGGGCGACTCGTAAAGGATGTCGCGGGCGACCTGGAGTGCCTGCTCGCGGGTGTACTGGCCTTGGCGGACCTTGGCCGCCAGGACCTCGGCAAGCTGGCGGCGGACCATGAGGAGCTTGGCGTAGGACCACTCGACGCAGTAGGCGTCGGAGAAGAAGCCGACCTGCTTGTTGGCGGCGACCATGTCCAGACGCTCTTCCATGAGGCGGCGGATAGCCCAGGGAAAAAAGTTGTGCCACCAGTAGCCCGACAGCGAGAAGTTCGGCAGCTCGCGGCAAAACGTGCAGAGCGACTGGTTGGCGTGCTCGGCCGCGAGGAAGCACTGAAAGCGAATGTCCGGGTGGGCGGCGATCATGCGGCCGCGCTGCTCGATGGTTCGCGGGTGGATTCGACTGGCCGTTCCGGTCGGCAGCGGCTCGGCCGCCAGGCTGAACTGGAAGACGATCTTGCCGGCGTGCGGGCGAAGGGCCTGGAGGAACGCCTCGTTGACGTAGGAGGCGTAGATGTCCCGCTCGGCCGGGCCGGCCTGGTCGCGGCGGGCCAGCGCGGCGGACATCTGGGCGTCGGTCACGGGCTCCAGGTCGATGTCCGTGGAAAAGTGCGTCGCCATCGAGATGAGCTTGTCATACGGGATGGTCGCCACGTAGTGCGACATGGCGGCCTGGACGTCGGCCAGCGTGCGGATGACGCGGTCGGTCTTGGGCCTGCCGCCGCCCTTGATGGGCATGGGGCTTTCGATGGGCCGGCCCCAGCATCGCTCCAGTTCGTACAGGGCGGTGTCGAATTCGCCCCACTGGCAGCGGGTGAAAAACGCCCACTCCAGCGAGTATTGAATAATGTCGTCGTCCAGGCCTGCCTCTCGCCGGGCCAGCTCCGACGAGAACCGCGCGATGTTGGCCCGGCGCATGATCTGGCGGTGCCAGTCGCGGTCGTCGGCTCGGCTGCGGATGAGGTCGTCGAGCGTCCGCCAGTTGGCCGGCGTGATCGGCTCGCGCCAGTCGTACAGGTCGCGCAGGATGATCCGCACGCCCCAGAAGCAGCTCGTGTTTTCGATGTGTCGCAGGTAAGGCAGCGCCGACTCGATGCGGCGCGAGGCCTCCTGGCGGTCCGGCCAAAGCGGGTACTCGCTAAGGCGGCCGAAGTCGGGGCAGCCTGCCGATTGCAGGTCCGCGACCACCATGTGGTACAGCAGTATGTCATGCAGGCCGCGAGCGCCCAGTTTGCCGCCCACCAAATGCGTGTGGGCGTCAAAAACAGGGATCGCTTGAAGCTGCTCGTTCAGTTGGACGGCCAAGTCTTCGGTCATGGGTCTTTCCTTTGGAGAAGGAGAATCATGCAAAACCGGCCTGGTGTCAAGAGTGAACGTGACGAGAAATGTGGCGAGGGCGTCTCGCCCGCGTCTGGCGAGGGCATCTTGCCCTCGTGTGTCGTGGGCGTCTCGCCCGCGTCTGGTGCTTTTTCTTTCTTCTTCAGGACAACAAAAACATCAACAGAAAAACAACAGCCAGACGCGGACAGGATGTCCGCGACACACGCGGGCGAGACGCCCGCGTCACATCTCGCCGAAGAGCGTCAGCGCGGAGGCGCCGACGATCCGCACGTCCATGTACTGGTTGGCCAGCGAGGGCGGGCCGTCGAACACCACGATGTGGTCGCCGCGTGTCCGGCCCATGAGTTGAAAAGTGGGGACAGACTCCGATTTCGCAGACGAAATCGAACTCAGTCCCCGCTTTTCCTTGGCCTGCTTGGCGGTCCGCGTCGACGGGCCTTCGACCAGCAGTTCCATCGTGCGGCCGATGTAGGATTGGTGATGCTCCAGGCCGACCTGGGCCTGGACAGCCAGCAGGTCGTTGTTGCGGAACCGCTTGAGGGCGGTGGGCACGTCGTCCTTCATTCGGGCCGCGGCGGCGGTGCCGGGGCGAGGCGAGTACTTGAAGATGAAACTGTTCTTGTAGCCGCTGCGGCGGATGAGCTCGGCGCTGGCGGCGTGGTCGGCCTCGGTCTCGCCGGGGAACCCGACGATGAAGTCGCCCGCGATCACGACCTCCGGCACGATTGCCCGCGCGCGGTCCACCAGTTGGTCGTACTGGGCGCGGGTGTACTTGCGATTCATCCGGGCCAGCACCGCGTCCGACCCGCTTTGCGCGGGGATGTGCAGGTATCGGCAGACGTTGGGCAGGTCGCGCATCGCCTGGAGAATGTCGTCGCCGAAATCGATCGGGTGGCTGGTGACGAATCGCAGCCGCCGCAGCCCGGCCAGCGGCGCCAGCAAGGCCAGCAGGTCGCTGAATCGCACGGCGCCCCCGCCGCCCTGCCACCGATAGCTGTTGACGGTCTGGCCCAGCAGCGTGATCTCGGTTCGCCCGGAGTCCACCAGCCGGCGGACTTCGTCCAGGATGTGGGCGGGGTCGCGGCTGATCTCGGCGCCGCGAACGAACGGCACGATGCAGTACGAACAGAACTTGTCGCACCCGCGCGCGACCCGCACCATCGCCTGCGAGGGCGTCGCGGTCAGGCCGACGTCGCGCGACATGTCCAGGTGTTCCAACCGCTCGTCGGCCTGAAGGTCGCGCGGGGCGGAGCGCGGCGGGTCCAACCGCGCGACCCCTCGGGAGCGACGCGAAAAGGGGACATTCAACTTTTCCGTCCGGGTCTCGCCCGGACTCTGGTCCGGTTCCGGAAAAGTAGAATGTCCCCTTTTCGCCTGCTCGATCATGGCCGCCAGCGACTCCAGTTGCCCCGGCGCGCAGACCAGGTCCACCTGCGGATACTCCTGGAGCAGCCGCTCGCCCTGCCGCTGGGCCAGGCAGCCCAGCACGCCGACGATGACCTTTCGTCCGCTGGCCTTTCGCTGGCCCTGCGCCCCCAGGCGCGAATAGACCTTGTTTTCCGCCTGCCCGCGCACGCTGCAGGTGTTGTAGAGCACCACGTCGGCGGATCGGTCGTCGCAAACCATGTCGTGCCCGGCGGCGCGCAGCGACGAGGCGACCAGCTCGCTGTCCAGCCGGTTCATCTGGCAACCCATAGTCTCCAGGTAGATCTTCATGGAAGGAATTTTCCACTATACCCCAGGGACTTCCAATTCCCAAACGGCATTCACCACAGAGGACACGGAGAACACAGAGTAAGAAGAAAAATTCAAACGACGAAGAAACTGCGAAGAGGAGGGAAGAGCAGAGGCCAAGAGCGGAACGGTGAAGAAGAATGCAAGGAATGTTACACGCGGGGCGGCGTTGTGATGCTCGCGAGAACGCAAGTGAAAGAATGAATATGCCCTCTCTTGCTTTTCTCTGCGATCTCTGTGCCCTCTGTGGTAAATGTTGTTGTCGTTCTAGGGTTGACAATCGCGGCGGGATGCAGTAGCCTTTGTCGAAATAGCTGGGACGGCGCCATTCGGACAGGAGTTGCAAACCGTGGCGAAAAAGAAAAACAGCATCGCGCTTTTTGAGGCGATCTCCAGAAGCAAGGAAAAGAACGCGCACACGGGCGTGAGTGTGCCCGGATGGTTGAGCAAGGTCTCGCAACCGCAGGATCCCGGCCAGCCGCCCGCGGAAAATCCGCCGCCGATTCCCGGATCCGCCCCGTACGGCGGGCCTAAGATCGTGTTGTCCGGCGCCGGACTGGTGTTGATCCTGGCCGTGATCGTGACGGTCGGAGCGGCGGGCTTCCTCGTCGGCAGGGCGACCGCGCCGGGCAAGACCGGCGAGAGCGCCGCCGCCGCGGGTTATCATAGGCCCGGCGCGACCGTGTCCGAAGGGCCCGGACCCGCCGAGGCCGTGGACCTGCCCGCCCGAGTGGTCGGCAAGCAGTACCTGGTCATCCAGCGGTTCGAGAAAATGACCGCCGAGGATTGGAAGGAAGCGAAGGACATCGCCGACTGGCTGGTGAAGCAGAAAGGCGAGAAATGCGAAGCTAAGATCATTCAGGTCAGGAATGACAAGTTCCTGGCCGTGTGGTCGCTGAAGCCGTTCGATTCGTATCTGAGCCCCGAGGCCCAGAAGTACGCCGAGCACATCGAGGCGCTTGGCAGAGAATTCAAGACGACCGACGTTTTTAAGAAGAGTACCGGAAAATATACTTTTTCGCAGCACAGACAGGGAAAATTGGACCCTTATTACGTGGTGTATAGAGGGCCCTGAGTGCTCGATTTGGAGCGTGCTTTCATGACGATGGACAGAACATTGAAGTCTCACGGCGGTTTGGCCGGCGCCCGAAGCGTGCTGACCCGCGCCGAGCGAATCCTCCAGATGACCGAGGAAGGCAAGTTCGACCCCCTCAAGAACAGCCCCTTCGGTTTGCCCAAGGTCAAGGTCAAACATTCCAGGGCTGGGACCAAGAGCAAGAAGGCCGCGGAAGAAACGGCCGCCGAAGGCGCTGCCCCGGCCGAAGGCGCCGCTGCCGCTCCGGCCGCTGGAGCCAAAGCCCCGGCCGCCGGCAAGGCCCCCGCCGGCAAGGCTGCCCCCGCCGCCAAGGCCCCGGCCGCCAAAGCCGACGCCAAGAAGAAGTAACGGCGTCTCGGGGTGCCATGCCCAAGTCTGCGCGGGTATGTGCGCACCGCTTGGACATGCTCGGACATGCCCGCGCAGACTTGGGCATGGCACCCGTGAGTTGGCCTTCTTATGACGACCCGCAAAAGCCACGCCCTCGCCGACCGCATGCGCCACATCGACGCCTCGGGTATCCGAAAGGTGTTCGACTTGGCATCGAATCTCAAGGACCCGGTGGACCTTTCCATAGGCCAACCGGACTTTGAGGTCCCCGAGCAGGCCAAGCAGGCCGCCATCGACGCCATCCGCCGAGGAGAGAACCGGTATACCCAGACCCAGGGCGATCCGGCCCTGCGGCAGGCGCTGGCGGAATTGGCTCGCAAGGAATTCGGCTGGGCGGACGACCGCCATTACCTCGTCACCTCCGGAGTCAGCGGCGCGCTGATGCTGTCCTTTCTGGCCGTCGTCAACCCCGGCGACGAGATCATCGTCCCCGAGCCCTATTTCGCCATGTACTCGCAACTGGCGCACCTGGTGGGCGGAGTGCTCGTGCCCGTCCCGATGTACCCGCGGTTCCGGCCTGACATCCAGAGATTCGCGGACGCGGTGACGGACAAGACGCGGATGATACTGATCAACTCGCCGTGCAACCCCACGGGCGCGGTGTGGACAGAGCGGGAACTTGGCGACCTGGCCGGGGTGGCGGCGAAGCGAGATCTGCTGGTCGTCAGCGATGAAATCTACAACATGTTCTGCTACGACGAGCCGTTCGTTTCGATGGCCGGACTGTACGAGAACACGTTGCTGATGCGCGGCTTCGGCAAGACGTACGGCATGACGGGGTGGCGGCTGGGCTGGTGTACGGGACCCAGTGAGATCATCGACAAGATGGGCACGCTCCAGCAGTGGAGTTTCGTTTGCGCGCCGAGCGTCTCGCAGGCCGGAGCGCTGGCGGCGCTGAAGTGCGACATGTCCGGGCAGGTGGCCACCTACCGCAAGAAGCGCGACCTGGTGTACAACGCGCTGGGCCCGGCGCTGGGGCTGGTCAAACCGCAAGGCGCCTTCTATGCCTTCTGCCCGGCGCCGGAAGAGATGACCGGCTCGGCCTTCTGCGCCAAGGCGATCGAGAACAACGTGCTGGTGATTCCAGGCAACGTTTTCTCATCGCAGGACACCCACTTTCGCATCTCCTACGCGACCAGCGACGAGAAACTCGCGCGCGGCATGGAAATCCTGACCCGGTTGGCGAAGTGAAGATCGTAGAGCGTGGCGCGTTGAGCGTGGCGCGGAACAGCAAAGAAAGAAGTTTCTCTTGTCGCTACGCCCTACGCCTTACGCCCCACGCGCCACGCTTTACGTTTTTTTATGCGGTATTCGCTCGCATCTGACGTGTTCACTAAACAGGCCTAAACCCTCTTAAGGAGAAGTCTGATGAAACGTGCCTCGCTCGCGAGTCTGCTGGCGGTCCTTATCCTGACGGCCCTGCCCTGCCTGGCCGGCGACTATTATGTCGCCCAGAAGAACCCCGCCGCGGATGACAAAAATCCCGGCACGCTGGAAAAGCCTTTCAAGACGATCACGGCCGGCCTGCCGCACCTGAAGCCCGGCGACACGCTGTACGTCCGCGAGGGCACCTACCGCGAATCCGTCGGGATGATCAAGGATGGGTGGGACTTCGCCGGGCAGCAATACCCGGCCATGCCCTCGGGCACCAGCGAGGGCAAGCGCATCGGCCTGTGTGCCTATGAAGGCGAGAAACCCGTCATCAAGGGCAGCGATGTCGTCACCGGCTGGAAGAAGCACAAGGATAACATCTGGATCAAGGACTGGACCGTCAACAGCCAGCAGGTCTTCTGCGACGGCGTGCTGATGCAGCAGATCGGCGGCATGATCGACCCGGGCAACCTGTGGGCGTGGACCGGCCGCAAGGGCAACAGCCTGGCCGACCTGGAGGCCGGTTCGTTCTACGTGGACATCAAGGACAAGAAGCTGTATGTCTGGCTGAAGGACGGTTCGGACCCGAACCAACACGAAATGGAGGTCAGCGTCCGCCCGGTGCTGCTGTGGGTGCATCTGGATTACGTCTACCTTCGCGGCCTGACCTGCAAGCACAGCAACATGATCGCTCACGTGACCTGGCCGTCGTCGATTCTGCAAGGAGCGCACAACATCGCCGAAGACTGCGAATTTTCGTGGTGCGATTTCTGCGGCCTGAGCATCGGGGGCAAGTTCAACACGCTGGTCCGCTGCAAGATGAACCACAACGGCGACAGCGGTTTTGGCGGGTGTGGCCGCGGGGACCGGCTCATCGACTGCGAGTTCAGCTTCAACAACAACCGGCATTGGAACGCCGGTTGGCACGCCGGCGGGATGAAGGTCAACGGGTATGACTTCATCTTCAGCGGATGCACGTTCGAGGGCAACTTCGAGAGCCCCGGATGGTGGAACGACGGCGAGTGCTCCAACGTCACCATCGAGAATTGCCGCGCGATGCACAACGGGCTGGGCATCATGGTCGAGATCGGGCGAAAGGTCGTCATCCGCAACAACCTGGTGTACGAGAACCACGGTCGCGGGATTTACATTTCGTCGTCGAGCGATTGCGACATCCTGCACAACACCTGCTACCGCAACGGCGGCTCGGGCGTGGCCGTGGTAGGCCCGGACCGCATCAACGGCTGGTTCTTCGACGACAACAAGACCGGTTTTGCGCCCGCCCGCAACAATGTGGTCTGGGGCAACATATTCTACGACAACTGCGACCCGGAACTTTGCCCCAAGGAACCCGATGGTCGGGGCAAGACCTGGGACACGCGGGCCGAGTTGATCCTGCCCAACCCGGCGATCTCGTCCAACGACGGCTGCGTGTCGGACTATAACATTTTCTGGCGCTCGCCGGGGCGCGTCCTGCCGTTCTGGTACAACTGGCACGAGGTGGAAATCCCGGACCTGGCCGCCTGGCAGCAGAAGACCGGACAGGACATGCACTCGATCATCGCCAAGCCGCTGTTCGCGGACGAGGCGAAGTTGGATTTCCGCCCGGTCAAGGGTTCGCCCGCCATCGCGTTCGTCAAGCCGCACATGGGCGCCAAGATCGACGCCGACGAGAAGCCGCGAACGACCGAGGGTTACTACACGGCCGGGGCGTTCGAGGCGCCGCCGGAGATGTCGCCGCCCGCCCGCCCCAAGCCTCCGGCCGACCTTTCGCCCCAGCCGCAGGACCTTCCGGCGGACCGCCTGGCCGAACTGCCCGCCAAGGGCGACCTGGCGGCACTGGCCGAGGCGATGAAGGAACTCGACCTCAAGACGGACGCTCACGGCAAGAGCGTGGCCCTGTTCCAGGGAATTCCATTTGAAATCGCGAAGGCCCCCAAGGGTATCATTCTCGAAGGCAAAGAGCGGCACGCGATCATCCCGATGGGCAAGGGCGTGCGAAAACTACACCTGCTTTTCGCCGCGATCGACCCGCCCAAAGACCCCATGACCTATGCCTACTGCAAGGTGCTTCGGGAAGATGGCATGGGGACCTGGCTGACCTGGATGGACGGAAAGAACGTCGGCCCGAGCCTGGGCGAGTGGAAGGCCATCAAGCCCGTCGCGCAGCCCAAGGGCGACCTGACCGACATGGCCTGGCAGTCCAAGGACGGCAAGGTGCGGCTGTTCATGACCACATGGGACAACGACAATTACTGGTATCCCATCCGGCGGCTGGACTGGGGCGTGGGCGAGAAGGGCTCGCTGGTCATCCTGGGCGTCACGATCACGCCGGATAAATAAGAATTGACGATTGACGATTTACGATTGACGATTGAACGGCGCCCCAGGCGAACGCCTCGGGTGCCATTTAACAGTCAATGCCTGATTTAAAAAGCATCGAAAGGTTTTTCAATGAGAACTTCCCGGGCATTGTCCGCGGCAATATTTCTTGGTCTTCTGGCCGGCACTATGCCCGCGGGCGAGTATTACGTTGCGCAGAAGGACGCCGTCGCGGACGACGGCAACCCCGGCACGGTGGAGAAGCCATATAAGACGATCGGCGCCGCCCTGCCGAAGCTCAAGGCCGGCGACACACTGTTCATCAAGCAGGGCGTGTACCGCGAGTGCGTCAACCTGGGGCGGGGCGAAAGCAAAGTCGGCGACAGAACCTTGCCCGGTATGGCCGCCGGTGCGCCAGGCAGGCCGATCTGCGTCGTCGCCGCGACCGGCGAAAAAGTCGTCGTCAACGCCGGCGAGCCCATTGCCGGTTGGAAGCAGTACAAAGACTCGATTTATGTCAAGGAAAACTGGACCGACAACACGCACCAGGTCTTCTGCGGCGGCAAGTACCTGACCCAGATCGGCGGCGACTGCGGCAGCGACCAGAAAGACGCCTGGTTCGGGAAGAAAGGCAACGGCCTGGCCGACCTCGAAAAAGGCTCGTTCTACCTGGACCCCAAGGAGAAGAAACTCTACGTCTGGCTGCCCGCGAGCGACGACCCCGCCAGGCACGAGATGGAATACGTGGTGCGGCCTTACACCGTGTCCGTTGACTCCGATTACATTACCGTCGCGGGCATCAAGATGCTCTACGCCCCGGTTGGAATCGGCGGGTCGTACAACACGCTGGACAATTGCGAAGTCGCCTACGCCGAGTTCTGCAACCTGCGCGTGAGCGGGAAGTGCAACAGCGTAATCAATTGCGAGATCAACTACGGCGGCAACACCGGCATCAGCACGTGGGGCTACGGCCACCGGATCATCGGCGGCGCGGTGCGGTTCAACAACCGCCGCCAGTGGAGCCGACACTGGCACGCGGGCGGCATGAAGAATTTCTCCAGCGACACGCTCATCAGCAACGTCGTCGCCGAGGGCAACGTGGACTCGCCCGGAATCTGGTTCGACGGGAACAACACCGGGGTCACCATCCAGAACTGCACCGTGTTCCACAACACCAACGGAATCATGTACGAAATCGGCGAGCGGGCGATCATCAAGAACAACGTCTGTTACGAGAACCGCAGCCGGGGCATCGACATCTCGAATTCCTCGTACATGCTGATCGCGCAGAATCTTTGCTATCGCAACGGAAAGGCGGGCATCGGCGTCTACGGCGGCACGCGGAAGGAAGATAGCGTCACCTACGCCGACGAGGAAACCGGCGTCGATCCGACCCGCTGCAACGTGGTCTGGGGCAACATCCTCATGGACAACTGGTACGAGCCGCTCCTGCCCGCCGACGAGGTCAAGGACGGCCCGGAACTCATCATGCCCGACCCCAAGTACAAGTCCAACAACGCCAACGTGTCGGACTACAACATCTTCTTCCGCACGGCCAAGAGGCCGATCCGAATCTGGTACAACTACCAGGACGGCGCTTTCCCCGACCTCAAGACCTGGCAGCAGAAGACCGGGCAGGACCGGCATTCCATCGTGGCCGAACCGCTGTTTGCGAACCTGGAGAAATACGATTTCCACCCGGTCGCCAAGAGCCCGGCTATCGCCTTCGTGCGCTCGCGACTGGGCTGCCGCATGGACATGGAGGACAAGGACCAGCACCACGATCCGATGCTGACCGCCGGGCCTTACATGGCCGACAAGAAGCTCCAGCCGCCCGACACTCGCCCGCCTCGCCCCGTCGAGGTCGGCACCGTCCTGCTCAACGCGCCGCCGCTGGGCGACCCATTCAAACTGCTGGCCAAGGCTCTGGAGGAACTGCTCGCCAAGACGGCCAAAATGCCCAACGGCGACGAAGTGGTCATGCTCCAGGGCGTGCCGCTGGCCATCGCCGCGCCGCCGGCGGCCTTGGTCCTGGACAAGCACCATCCCGCCAGCACGATCGCCATCGCCCGCAACGCCAAGACGCTCCACCTGGCCTACGTGATGATCGGCGGCGACAAGAAAGGCCCGCGGGCCCATTGCAAGATCGTCCGCGAAGACGGCATGACGCTGGAGTTGAAGTGGGAAGACCTTAACTGGACCAAGCCCGAGGACGCCAAGGCCCCCAAGACCGTGTCCGGTTGGAAGTCCAAGGACGGCCAGACTGAGATCCTGCTGACCACATGGGCCAACGACAACGAGTGGTACCCGATTCGGGAAATGCAGTGGACGCTCGACGACGAGTCGGCCAAGATAGTGATCCTGGGTGTGACGGCAAAGTGAAGGTCGTGGAGCGTGGAGAGTAGAGCGTAAGGCGTAACGGCAAAGAAAAGACGCTGCCAGCCGGCGCATTTCTTCGCTGTTACGCCCCACGCTCCACGCGCTACGCTCAACGTTCCATGTTGCAGGAAGAGCCGTGTTAGACGTAGAAACCTGAATCACGGATAGGATGCGAAAATGGCAATGATCTGGGCCAACTTGCTGCACTTGAGCTTCGACATGTGGGCCGACCGCAAGGTGGACAAATGGGGCGACCTGGACCGCCGGCACCTCAAGTACGTCTCGGCGGCGCCCCACTTGCGATTCGACCAGCGACTCTGGAACGACCTGACCGAGCGCATGGCCGGGGTCGGCATGAACATGGTCGTCATTGACCTGGGCGACGCGGTGAAATACAAGAGCCATCCCGAAATCGCGGTCAAAGGCGCCTGGACGCGGGACAAGCTCCGCAAGGAACTCGCCCGCCTGCGCAAGCTCGGCCTGGAGCCGATCCCGAAGATGAATTTCTCGACCGGCCACGACGCCTGGCTGGGCGTGTACGCGCGGCAGGTGTCCACGCCGATCTACTATAAGGTCTGCACCGATCTCATACGCGAGGTCGCCGACCTGTTCGAGCGGCCGCGATTCTTCCACATCGGCTACGACGAGGAGACCGCCGGCAACCAGGCCGAATACGACCTCGTCGTCGTTCGCCAACATGAACTGTGGTGGCACGATTTCGAGTTCTTCCTTGCGCAGGTGCGGAAACAAGGCTGCCGCCCCTGGATGTGGTCCGACTACGCATGGGGCAATCACGACGCGTTCTACAAGCGCGTGCCCCGGAGCGTGCTCCAGAGCAATTGGTGGTATTGGCCGGATTGGAATTCCAGGAAGCTCTCGGCCGTGCGAAACTTCGCGGAGTTGGAAAAGCACAAGTATGACCAGATCCCGACCGGCGCCAATTGGGTCGAACGCGAGAACTTCGGCAAGCTCGTAAAATACTGCACCAGGCGAATCGACCCCAAGCGGCTGCTGGGCTTCCTCCAGACGGTCTGGTTCCCGACCGTCGAATGCTACCGCAAGCGACACATGGAAGCGGTGGACGTGGTGGGCGAAGCGATACGAAAACGAGGCAAGACCGGCAACAACGGGGACTGAGACCGATTTCGGCTGTTTGAAATCGGTGTCTGTCCCCGTTGTTGCCAAAGGGAAAGACATGATGAATTCGAGAGAGCGTGTTCTGGCGACGTTGGAAGGCAAACCGGTGGATCGGGTGGCGTGCAACTTCCGGGCCGAGCCGGAAGTGTACCAAAAGCTGCAATCGCACTTGAACCTGCCCGACGCCGAGGCCGTGCGCGTGTGGGCCAAGTCCGATTTCCGCGACCTGACCGTGATTTGCAACACCGGCGGATACGGCGGGTACAACAGCTTCGGCTGGACCGACAAGCCCATGCCCGACGGCAGCCAGCAGGACCTTTGGGGCGTGCGGCGGAAGCTGGTCGATTACGGGCAGGGATACTATATCGACATCGTCGACTACCCGCTCAAGAAGGCCGGCGGCATCGACGAACTCCGCAAGTATCAGTTCCCCGACCCCAGGAAGCTCTTCGATTTCTCCACGCTGCCGGCGGCGCTGGCGGGCATCAACGCCCGCGAACCGTACTTCACGCTGATCGAGGGCGAAAGCCTCTACGACCGCTGCTGGGCCATGCGCAGCATGGAAGAATTCATGATGGACCTGCTGAGCGACCATGACGCCGCGATGTATCTCCTCGAAGGCAACTTTCGGTTCTTCCTCGAATACACAAAAATGATCCTGGAGGCCGCGGGCGGCCAACTCGACTGCATCGGCATCTACAACGACCTGGGCAACCAGCTTGGCCTGATGATCTCGCCGCAGCTCTATCGCAAGTACATCAAGGAAAAGCAGCGAGAGTACATCCGAATGGTCAAGGGTTTCGGCGCGAAGGTGTTTTACCATTCCTGCGGGAGCATCACGGAAATCCTGGAGGACTTCATCGAGATCGGCGTGGACATTCTCGACCCCCTCCAGCTCAACGCGATGAAGCTCACCCCCTCGGAATTGGCCACCCGCGTCGGCGGCAGAATGACACTCCACGGCGGCCTGAGCATGCAGAATCTACTCGTCCACGGCAGCCCGGACGATGTCCGCGCCGCCGCTCGGGAACTCAAACGCACGCTGGGCCCCAGGTACATCCTCTCCTGCTCGCACCTGATCCAGATGGACGTGCCCGTGGCCAACATTGAGGCCATAGTCGCCGAGACAACCTGATGCCGCGAACGACACGAATCCGGCAATTTCATTCTGTTATTCGCGCAATTCGTCTTCATTCGTGACATTCGTGGTATGAAACCCCTTGCGAAACGGGCCGCAAACCGGTAAAACCCCACCTGTCATTCAAAGAAGGTAATGTGCATGAAGTTTATTCTCGTGGACAAAATTGAGTCGATCGTTCCGGGCAAGAGCATCGTGACCAGCAAGGCGCTGTCGCTGGCCGAGGAATACCTGGGAGACCATTTTCCGGCCTTCCCGGTGATGCCGGGCGTGCTGATGCTCGAGGTCTTGACGCAGTCGGCGGCGTGGTTGACCCGCGTGGCCCAGGATTTTTCCAAGAGCGTGATCGTGCTGGCCGTGGCGAGGAACGTCCGCTACGCCAATTTCGTTCAGCCGGGCAACATCATGCGGTGCGAGGTCGAGGCCGTGGAGATCGGCCCTGACAGCGCCAAGTTCAAGGGCATCGGCATGGTGGGCGACAAGACGACCGTGTCGGCCCGGCTGGAACTGAAGTGCTTCAACCTCGTCGATCGCCACGCGTATCTGGCCGATGCGGACAAGGCGATCATCGCCCAGCTTCGGCAGCGGTTCAAGCTGGTCGGCGGCCCGGAAGCCCTGGCCAGGAGCGTGGAGCGTAGCGCGTAGAGCGTGAAGCGTAACAGCAAAGAGGCACGATTGTTCTTCTTGCCGTTTCTTCGCTGTTACGCCCAACGCCCCACTCCCTACGCTCTACGTTCTTCACTTGGGCGTTGACAACGGGGCGAGAAGTTCTTATACATGATGGACATTAGTTATTCTGGACGAAACTCGGATTACCGGCCAATGAGGAGATCAGCCAAATGCCGATGAGCGAAACGGAAGTCTTTGAAAAGGTCAAGGAAACCCTGGTCGATGCCCTGGGCGTGGACGACAACGAGGTAACACCCCAGGCGACGCTGACCGGGGACCTGGGCGCCGAGTCTATCGACTTCCTGGACATCGTTTTCCGCCTGGAAAAGGCGTTCAGCATCAAGATTCCCCGCGGGGAACTGTTTCCGGACAACATCCTGAACAACCCGGAATTCGTTCAGAACGGACGCCTGACCCCCGCGGGCCTGACCCAACTCAAGAAGGGCATGCCCCACGCCGACTTCAGCGAGTTCGAGAAGGACCCCAACGTCAGCAAGATGGCTGAACTGTTCAAGGTCCAGACGATCGTTAATTACATCAAGACCAAAGTGGCCTGATTCACCATTTACAATTGACAATTTACAATTGACAATTGAAAGAGCGGCCTGGCCATGCGTGGGTTGTTGTTCAATTATAAATTGTAAATTGTAAATCGGACAATTTTCATGCGTTGGATTTGGATTGACCGTTTTATCGAGTTCGTGCCCGGCAAGAAGGCCACCGCCATCAAGAACGTTTCGCTGGCGGAGGAGCACCTGCACGACCATTGGGAGGCCTACCCCATCATGCCCACGTGCCTGATGATCGAGGGCATGGCGCAGACCGCGGGCATTTTGGTCGGGCAGGCGCGGAACTTCAAGGAAAAGGTCATCCTGGCCAAGGTCGCCAAGGCCGAATTCACCGACATCGTCGTTCCGGGCGACCAGATCACCTACCAGGCCCAGATCGACTCCATCGCCCCCGAGGCCGCCTCGATCAAGGGCGTCGTGCTCAAGAACGGCCTGCAGATCGGCGTAATCGAGATGATGTTCTCGCACATCGACAACAACCTCTCGGGCGTGAAGTTCCCGGAGGAGAATTTCGTCTTCACCGGCTCGTTCGAGCGAATGGTGGCGCCGTTCCTGGAGGCCGCCCGTGGCTGACCGCGTACAACGTGACGCGCGCATCTTGCCCGCGTGTGGCGAGGGCGTCTCGCCCTCGTGTGTCGCGGACGTCCCGCCCGCGTCTTCGCTACTTCCGGCCGTTTCTTCTGTGGGACAACAACTGCAACAACAACTGCAACAGAAACAACAAGACGCAGGCAAGATGCCTGCGACACACGCGGACAGGATGTCCGCGACACATACAACTGGAGGCCGCCCGTGAGTGACCGACGCGTGGTCATCACGGGGCTGGGCGTGGTTTGCCCCGCGGGAACGGGGATCGAGGCCTTCTGGCAGTCGATGCTTCAGAACCGTTCCGCCATCGGCCCGATCACGGTGTTCGACGCGTCGAATTTCCCCTGCCGCATCGCCGGGCAGCTTGGTGAGGGTTTCTCCGCCCGAACGTACGTGCCCAAGGACTATCGCAAGGCCGTCAAGGTCATGGCCCGCGACATCGAAATCGCCGTCGCGGCGGCCGACCTGGCCTTTCGCGACAGCGGAATCGTCACGCGAGGCATCGACCCCCAGAACACGACCATTCCCTCCAAGCGGCTCGGATGCAACATTGGCGCCGGGCTGATCTGCACAGACCTGGACGAGTTGGGCTCGGCCGTCATCTCCAGTCTCAAGGACGGCAAGTTCGACTTCAAGACCTGGGGCGCCAGCGGAATGCAGAACCTCACGCCGCTTTGGCTGCTCAAGTACCTGCCCAACATGCTCTCCTGCCACGTGACGATCATTCACGGCGCGGAAGGCCCCAGCAACACCATCACCTGCGGCGACGCCTCGGGCATTCTGTCGGCCGGCGAGGCGACCCGCCAAATTCAACGAGGCGCCGCCGAGGTCATCATCGCCGGCGGGGCCGAGAGCAAGCTCAACCCCATGGGCCTGCTGCGGCAAGGCAAGCTCGGCCGCCTGTGCAACGACCACAACGACTCCCCTGCCGCCGCCTGCCGACCTTTCGACCGGCAGCACGCGGGCACGATCATCGGCGAGGGCGGCGGGCTGGTGATTCTGGAAGAACTCGAACACGCCCTCGCACGCGGCGCCAAGATTTACGCGGAGGTCGCCGGAATCGGCGCCGGATGCGATCCCGGCGGAATCGACGTGACCACGCCTAACGTCGGGTCGATGGACCTGTCCGTCCGCTCCGCCCTGCGGAACGCGGGCATCGACGGAGCGTCCCTGGACGCCATCGTCGCGCACGGTACGGGAGTCCCGGGAGAGGACCGCCTCGAAGTCGCCGCCTGGCGGGCCGCACTGGGCTCGCAGGCCGCCAAACCCCTGGCCGTCAGCGCCGGTGCGGCTAGCGGCTCGCTCTTTGCCGGCGCAGGCGGCGTAACCCTGGCCCTGGCCGCCATGATGGTCCACCAGCAGATCGTCCCGCCCACACCCGGCTTCGCCCAATGCGACACCGGATGCGGGAGATCGGAAGAGCGTCGTGTAGGGAAAGAGTGTAGATCTCGGTGGTCGC
>CAZYDC010000037.1:0-16547 GCA_964646065.1 uncultured Planctomycetaceae bacterium
CCCGCCCCGGCCCGGCGGACCGGCCAGGCTACAGTTGCGACTACATCCGCCACTTTCACGGTCGCGTGCCGATCCTGGGTGTTTGCCTTGGCCATCAGGCCATCGCGCAGGTTTTCGGCGGCACGGTGGTGGGGGCCGGGCGGCTGATGCATGGCAAGACCAGCGAAATCCGCCATGATGGCCGCGGGGTCTACGCGGGCCTGCCAAGTCCGTTCGAGGCGATGCGATACCACAGCCTGATCGTCGATGCCGACGGCCTGGACGGCGAGTTCATCGTGACCGCCTGGACGGCCGACGCGAATGAGTTGATGGGCATCCGCTCGAAGAGCCATCCGACGGAGGGTGTGCAGTTCCATCCGGAAAGTTTTCTGACGGGCGAGGGGCACAAGCTGCTGGGAAACTTCTTGAAGATGTGAGCGGAAAAGGGGACATTCAACTGTTTCAGGTTGATGCTTCAATGACGGCATGGCAAGGATGGAAAAGTAGAATGTCCCCTTTTCCGCAGGCAATTTTTCCGCAATACGACGACGCCGGCAGACTTCGCTGGTTGTGCGGGGCGAACTGCGTGGGCGTCGTGCAGGCGGTTCGCCCGGCTGACGTTCTACCCGCGCTGGCGGCGGTGCAGCGGGCCGTTGAGGGCGGGCTGTACGCGGCGGGGTACATCGCGTACGAGGCGGCGGGGGGGATCGACGAACACCTTGAAACGCACAGCCGGGAATCGGGATTCGGGAATCGGGTTTCGGATATGGATAATATTCTTCGCCTTGGCCCGAACCCCGAATCCCGAACCCCGAATCCCGAGTTTCCGCTGGTGTGGTTTGGTCTGTTCAAGGAGATGGCCGTGCGCGATGATCCGCCATTTGCAGCCTGCGGTGAATTCGCGCTGGGCGACTGGGAGCCGAGCGTTTCGCGGGAAGAGTACCGCCGGGCCATCGAGCGGATCAAGGCGTACATCGCGGCCGGGGACACGTACCAGGTTAACTATACGTTTAGGTTGCGCACCGCGTGCCGGGAGGAAGGATTTGCCGGGGAATCCCAGGAAGCAAAGACACGGCAAAGACATGGGCAAGATGCCCATGCTACGTTGTTCCTGCGGCTTTGCCGGGCGCAGCGGTCGCGATACGCGGCGTACATCGAGGCGGACGACTTCGCGATCTGCTCCGCGTCGCCGGAACTGTTCTTCGATTTGTCGGACGGTGTGCTGACCTCCAAACCGATGAAGGGCACCGCGCCGCGAGGCGCGACCCCGGCCCAGGACCAGGCGCTTCGGGCGGCGCTGGCGGGCTCGGCAAAGAACCGGGCCGAGAACGCCATGATCGTGGACATGATGCGGAACGACATCGGCAGAATCGCCCAGGTCGGCAGCGTCGCGGTGTCGGATGTCTTCGCCATCGAGGAGTACCCGACGCTTTTCCAGATGACCTCGACCGTGACGGCCCGGACCTCGGCCCCGCTGGTCGAGATCATCCGGGCCTTGTTCCCGTGCGCCTCGATCACGGGGGCGCCCAAGGTTCGCACGATGCAGATCGTCCGCGAATTGGAACCCGATCCCCGCGGCGTTTACACCGGATGTATCGGATATCTTGCCCCCGGCGGCCGCGCGCGGTTCAATGTGGCCATTCGCACCGTCGCGATCGACCGCCGCACCGGCCTGGCCCAGTACGGCACCGGCGGCGGAATCGTCTGGGACTCCCAGCCGGACGACGAATACGCCGAGGCCATCACCAAGTCGGCCGTGCTGATGCAGGCGAGTGGCCGCGAATGAACGAAGAATGGGAGCAATAAGAGGAATGGGAGCAATAATAACATGAACTTCAACGCATCCTTCCAGGCGACATTGAACTTTGAGCGTCCCGATCAAATCTGCCAATTCGAGTGGGGCTACTGGCCGGAGACCCTGGACCGCTGGCGAGCCGAGGGCATGATCGGCGAACCGTGGGAGGCCCTGCCGATCACGTTCTATCACCGCGCGCCGATCGAGACTCGCATCTTTCCGCCGTTCGAGGAGCGGGTGCTTTCCGAGACGGCGACGACGCGGACGATCCGCAACAGTTCCGGCGTCGTGCTGGAGCAAACGAAGACGGCCACGTCGATGCCGCACTTCATCGAGTTCCCGGTCAAGAACCTCGGCGATTTCGAGCGGCTCAAGGAGCGCCTGGACGGGACCGACCCGAAACGTTTCTCGACCGACTGGCCGGATCAGGCCCGCAAGCTGGCCGCCCGGAACAGCATCCTGGTCCTGGGAAATTGCGAGATCAGCTTTTTCGGTTGGCACCGAGACCTGATGGGCGTCGAGAATTTGCTGATGGCCTTTTACGACCAGCCGGAACTCATCCACGCGATCAGCCGCCACCACCTGAGTTTCATTAAAGACCTTTACTCCCGCGTGATGAAGGACGTGAAGGGCGACTTCGTTTTTGTGTGGGAGGACATGTCCTACAAGAACGGCCCGCTGATCTCGCCGGCGTTGGTGCGGGAGTTCATGCTGCCGTACTACCGCGAACTGGTGGCCTTCTTCCGCTCGCACGGCGACTACAAGTTCCTGCTGGATTCCGACGGGGACGTGACGCAGCTTATTCCGCTGTTCGCGGAGGTCGGCATCGACGGCATGTTGCCCTTCGAGGTCGCCGCCGGCATGGACATCCGCCGCATCGCCGAGCAGTACCCCTCGCTCATTATCTGCGGCGGCCTGGACAAGCGCGAGATCGCCAAAGGCCCGGGCGCGATCGACCGCGAGTTGGAAGCGAAGCTGCCGGCCATGTTCCGCCGCGGCGGATATTTCCCCAGCATGGACCACCATGTGCCGCCGGAGGTCAGCTACGCGGACTTCCAGTATTACCTTCAAAAGACGCGAGAGCTGTACGAGAAGCACGGAAGAGGATCGTGATTGCGTTTTTTTCCTGCGCACCGGGCGGCGGCGTGGATAGGTATGGTTAAGGGTGGCATGCAACGCCGTGAACTACGTTGGCGAAACCAGCGTTTTTACCCGAGTTTTTCAAGGAAACGGTGAAAAAACGTCCAAATCGAGATATATTCGTATAATTACCTTATAATGAAGGTGTTACGTGCTATTGCGAGCCACCGTAGTTCACGGCGTTGGGTGGCATGGCGACGTTGTTTGTCGCCATGTCCGGGGCCCGCGGGCATCGCATGGCGACAAACAACGTCGCCATGCCACCCTTACCATGCCTACAGTCGTTTGAGCTTGCGCGCCCAGATCGTCAGCCAGACGACGACCAGGAAGATCGTCCATATCACCAGTTTGTAGATGGCCATTGCCCAGATCGCGACGTTGCGGATCGTGTCCCAGGATACGCCGCCCCACATGGCCGCTACGCAGGGGCATTGGCAATGGTTCATGGCCATGAACGCGGCCCAGGCCAGGCTGGCGAAGATCACGGCCACCAGCAGCGTCCACCACCCGGCTGCCGCCGCGGCGTGTACCTTCTTATATAGCAAGTCGTCCATAGACCCACTTCCTTTCCGCGCCTAATGAATTATACGGCCCCAGTAGCATGGGCGTCTCGCCAATGAGTCTCACGGGCGTCTCGCCCGTGTTCTGAGCTTCTTCTGTTTCATTCTTGCAAAACAACGACAACAGCAACGGCAAAGACACGGGCGGGACGCCCGTGAGACTCATGGGCAAGATGCCCATGCTACACTCAGATGCTGTCGCCGAACAGCAGCGCCTTGGTGAACTTGGCGACGATCTGCTGGTTGACGAACAGCAGCGGCAGAAGCATCTGGAGCGAGGTGTTGGGCGGTCGAAGATAGTCGGCGAGGTTCTTCCGCCAGAGTGTCTTGTACTTCATCAGTTCGTCCTGGGTGTGCGCGTGGTCCAGCGCGACCTGGGCGATGTCGGCGGCGATGACGGCCGACTTGATGCTCGGGAAGAGCGTCTGCCCGGTGATGCTCTCGGCGAACCCTCCGGCCGTCCCGATCAACATGCATCGTTTGGCGACGTGGGTCTCCAGTTCCAGCGCCATTCCCGCCGGCGGATACCAGACGGCGCCGGTGGCCTTGCTCAATGGCAGATTGGCGGGCACGATTCCGGCCCGCTGGAGTTTGGCGACGAGGGCGGAAAGTTCGGCGACCCGAGTGCCCGAGGCCACCGAGGCCGAGATCATTCGGATGTGCAACTGTCCACCGGCCACCAGGAACATGCCCATGTCGCTGCGGTCGCGAGACTCGATGACGTGCAGCGCGCCCGCCAGCGGCTTGGCCGCGGCGCCCATCGGAACGTCCAACGCGACGACCACCATGGGCGGCTGGGGCAGGTGCTGGCCTTGCAGGGTCAGCTCGACGACAGCCTCGGCCGGGGTGTTGCACGCGATCAGCAGCAGGCGCGCCCGGGTCAGCGGCGTGGAGAGCAGATCGACGTGGTCCTCCAGCAATCGCACGGTGGGGCGGGTGCGGCAGGAGCGGATTTTCACTCCGGCCGCGACGGCCAGGCGGCGAAACGAGGTAAGCAGGTCCTTGACGTTCAGGAAATATCCGATGGTGGCGCGAGTGGAATACTCCACCTGCTTGGACAGGTCGGAATTGTGATAGACCATCTGCTTGAACGCCTTGGCCGCGCAGGCCTTCTCCAACCCCTTGGGCAGGCTTGGAATGTCGAAGAACTCTCGCGGGGCCCAATCGGACAGCGACGATTCGGAAGGCTGGTCCGGGGCGTCGAGCAAAATGACCTGCCGGCCTTTCTTGGCCAGACTGTAGGCGGCCGCGTAGCCCGCCGGAGTCGCACCCAGGACCGCGATGTCAAAGTCTTGCGCCATTGGAGTACCCTAACCGGACGCGTTGGCATTGGCAATACCCCCGCGGCGCCCGAAGGCGGAATTGTGGCGAGAAAATTTGTCTCCTCCCCCTGGTGGGTGGCGGCCATCCCTGGCTGCCACCTTCGGACGCGGCGGCCAGGGATGGCCGCCGCGCAACGCCGTCTGTGGCAGAGACATTACGAAAATTTGATTGTCATCCGCCCCTGCCGTAGGTAAGAATAGCCCACCATGAGAAACCTTCCGCTGGCCATGACGGTGGCGTGTCTTCTGTCGACGCTGGGTTGCGTCGAACAGAAGATGACCATTACTTCCGAACCCGCCGGGGCGCTGGTGTTCGTTTCGGACCAGGAAGTCGGCCACACGCCTGTGACCATTCCATGGACATGGGTCGGGGATTACTCCATCATCCTGCGGATGGAAGGCTATCAGACGCTCAAGACCCACGCGAACCTTAAGCCCACCGCCTACGAGGTGCCTCCGGTGGACTTCTTCGCCGAACTGATGCCCAAGACCTACAGCGACCATCGCTACCTGCACTTCAAACTCGACAAACTCGTTTTGCCCAGCAACGACGAGTTGATCCAGCACGCCCAAGACATGCGGCAGGAAAACGTGCAGCCGCCGAAGTAACGCTATTGCTCTTCTGGACGGTTGTTCTTTACGGTGGGGCGTGGGGCGGTTCTAAAGGCACTGAGGTTGAAATCGCACTCTCCCGCCTCTTGCTGGATCATTTGCATGGCGGCGGGGTCGCACTTGGCCAGTTCGGCCAGGGTCGTCGGCGTGAGCGTCTGGTCAGGCCGGGCGATGAGGGCGACATGTCCGTCCGGGGCGAGGTAAATCGTTTCGGTCCTCTCCTTGCCCAGGATGCCCAGGCGGACCTCCACGACGCTGGCCTGGATCGGCTTGCCGCCTTCCTGGATCGTCTCCTGGCCCTTATATATAAGGTTGGTCAGCCCGACGTTGGCGATCTGCGGCAGTTCCGCGTCCCTCGGGCCGCTCTCGTTGACGTAGACCGATTTGAAAAACGCCTGCGTCTTGCCTTGCGCGACCAGCCTGGCGGCCAGGGGCAGCGTGCCCTCCGGAAGAAAATTCGAGGGGACCTCCACTTTGTCCGGATGGCCGGGAATGTCCTCCACCAGATAGCCTTTGTCCAGGTCCACCCTGGGGGCCGCGCCCTCCAGCCAGGCGATTTGGAACCAGCCTTCGGCTGCGGCGGAATCGAGCCGCCACCGTCTGACGTGGACCTGCGCGCGATTCCCGACGCGGATCACCTGTATCAGGAAACCCTCGAATCCGCCGCCTCTGGCGGGGATACGGAAGTCCGCCCGCCAGCCGATGACTTGCTGCTTTTCGCGGATCAGGTAATAGGATTGCCCCGCGCCATGCCAGAACGATTCCAGTGTCGAGTTGTGAAGCTTGGCGACAATGATTTCCCCCTCGCGAACGTACTGCCCGCGATCGACGGAAATCCACCAGGCGATCCCCACCGACAGCAGGAAGAGGCCCAGCATGATGACGGCCACCATGGTCGGACGGGACTTGCCCGGGTCTTGGTTCGTTCGTTCAAACATGCAACAATCGTACCCGCCGGATTGCAGATTGCAAATTGCATATTGCAGATTGGAGAGAAGAAACCAGCCGTTGCAATGAGTTCGTCTTCAATCTTCGATTTGTAATCTGCACTCTGCAATCCAGCGTCACCCTTGACTGGCCTGGGCAAACGAGGGCACAATGACCTTATGTCTTTCTTCAATATGAAATCTGCAATTTGCAATTTGCAATTTTTTGGGAGCCCGAATGGCTAGACTGCGTCACGCGTCGAACCCCGCGAAGGTCAAGGCGCAATATGCCGCCCTGGAAGGCGCCGCCGCGGCCGAACCGGTCGCCGAGAAACCCGGGCGGGCGGCCTTTTGGCTGACTCCCGTGCTGGCCCTGGCCGGCGCGGGGTTGCTGCTGCTTTCGTTTACGCCCTTCGACTGCTGGCCGCTGGCGTACGTCGCCCTGGCGCCTTGGACGCTCGCACTGATCGTTGCCCCCAAACGATGGTGGGGCATTCTGTGGTGTTTCCTGGCCGGCGCGGCATTTTTCTCCGCCGCCGCGTACTGGGTCGCCATCGCCGAAGGCGTGGGCTACCTGGCCATGGAACCTTATTTGTGGCTGTACTTCCTTGCCGCCGCCATCGCGCTGGGCGGAAAGCGAGGGCTGCTTCGACAAAATATTCCCGCCTGGATTGCGCTGCCGGTCGTTTGGGTGGCCCTGGAATACGCTCGGGCCTGGATCATCAGCGGGTTCCCGTGGTTCTACCTCGGACACACGCAGTATCGCCAGATCCGCCTGATCCAGATCGCCGACCTGACCAGCGATTACGGCGTGAGCTTCTTCGTGGCCATGGTCAACGGCGCGATCGTGGACCTGGTTCGAGGCTTCATTAACAATAAATCTCGTCTTCGTCTCGCGGACACCCTGCCCGTTTCTGGGCAGCGCGGAGCAGACGCGGGCGGGACGCCCGCGACACACGAGGGCAAGATGCCCTCGTCACGAGCGGCGACGGCGGTGCTGGCCGTCCTGGTCACGCTCGCGGGGCTGCTGGGCTACGGCACCTGGCGGCTGCGCCAGGCGCAGACCTGCACGCACCCCGGGCCTGTCATCGGACTGGTGCAGTTGGCGTTCGGGATTTCCCTGGACGGCGTCAATGACGCGGAAAAAGTTTTCGACGACCACGTCAGTCAGTCGGAAAGTCTGGCGGGAAACTGCCAGCTCGTCGTCTGGCCCGAAACCATGCTGCCCAAGGGCCTGAACGTCGAGGTGATCCAGGCGGATTTGGAGCATATGAAGTCCGCCGAACTTTATTGTCTAGCCGAGCGGTTCCTGGGGCCAAGGGCCCGTTGGGAGAATGACATCCGCAGCGAAGAGCAGCTCCGCCTGGGATTGGAGCGGCTGATCCGAGGCTTCGACGACAGGGGAGGGAAGCTCGACGGCTTGAGTATGCGGGCGCAGGCCCGGCGCATGGGCGACCTGTCGAAGAAACTCGGCTGTCCCGTGCTGGCCGGAGGCGCCGCGGCCGTGCGAAACCCGCGCCCCATGGACGACCGCGATCTGTGGATTACCCAAAACTGCGCCCTGTGGTTCGACGGCGATTATAAGACGGCCGACCAGTACGCCAAGGTCCACCTGGTGCCCTTTGGAGAGTACGTGCCGTTCAAGTATTCCTGGCCGGGCCTGCACAAAACACTCCGCTGGTTCGTGCCTCCGGTGATGGAGCAGATCGAACCGGGCACGACGTACAACCATTTCACGTTGAAAGTTCCGGGCACGCAGGCCGGCGCGGCAGGGGCGACTCCCGCCGGCGAGGCGCCCGCGCCGGGCCGGACCTTCCGCATCGCCACGCCGATCTGCTACGAAGGCGCGTTCGCCCGCGTCTGCCGGGCCATGGTCTACCAGGACGGCGCCAAGAGCGTGGACCTCCTGGCCAACATGTCCAACGACGGCTGGTTCACGTGGAAGGGCCATGGCACCACCGAGCAGGCCCAGCACCTGAGCCTGTACGTTTTTCGCGCGATCGAGAATCGCGTGCCCGTCGTGCGGGCGGTGAACACCGGCATCAGCGCGTCCGTCGATTCCTGCGGGCGGATCGTCGCCTCCATCGAACCGGTTATGTCCGCGGGAACGCTGCTGCTCGACGACAAGCGGCGGAACGACGTGCAGTACGCCGACGGTCACGGGCCGATTGTGCTTGTGGACGACCGCCTCAGCGGTTACGATCTCGCCGGTGATCTGTTCGCCCAGGCCGTCGCTCTGCTGGCCGCGTGCCTGCTGATCTGGGCGTGGTGGAAATCCAGAAAACCCGGATCGTCCGATCCGGCGGTTCGCGAAAGGAAAACGGAATGAGTTCCTTGGGATTGTGGAAACGGCTTTCCAGCCTGACAGCGGTTCTCTGCCTGGCCGGCGCGGGTGGATGCAATCTGTTTGCCCCGCCGCCCCCGGTCATGACAGCCGACCCCTTCAAAGCGGCCATTGACGCCAAGCACGTGCTGCTCAGCGCCGTCGATGACCGGGACGAATTCACCCGCGCCGAGGCCATCGAGGGCCTCGGCCAGACTCTCGGGGCCGATGTCGGAAACACCTATATCCAGGCCTTGCAGGATCCCTCGCCGGTGGTCCGGTTCGCCGCGGCCATCGTCGTGGGCGACCTGAAATACTCGCCCGCCAAACCCGAACTGATGAGAATGACCCAAGGCCCGCCCGACGGCGAGCGTGACAAGCGGGTCTTCGCCGGAGCGGTGTACGCGCTGTACTGCATGGGTAACACCGACCACACCCGCGACCTGGGCACGCTGCTGTTCGACCCCGAATGGGAAGTGCGAGCCAACGTCGCGCTGGTCATGGGCAAGATGGGCAATGTCCGCGCGATGGACCCCCTCAAGGCCCTGCGGAGCACCGAGCGAACCCCGGCCGTCCAGATTCAAGTGAAGGATTCGCTGGCCCTGCTGGGCGACGCCGGCAGCATCGAGTCGCTGGAGGGATACGCCCGGAGCAGCATTTACGTGGACGAACGGATTCCCGCCATTCAGGCCCTGGCCAAGGTGCGGGACAGCCAGGCGGTGTACCTGCTGCGAGGAATGGTCCTGCCCGGCGAACCGGTCCTGATTCGGCTGGTGACGGCGGGCGCGCTGGCGCAACTGGGATACTACAGCCAGGAGGGGTTCGATTTCTGTATGCGGACCGTGCATGATCCTGTGGTGGTGCTCAGTGAATCCGCCGGCGGCAAAGTGGCCATCATCGCCGAAGACGCCGCCAAGGCCGAGCAGTTGGCGGCGATTTCGCTGGGGCTTATGGGCAACACGGCGGCCGTGGACTCGTTGGAGCAGGTCCTGCGAAGCGCCGACGGACAGGCCCGAGTGGCGGCGGCCAAGAGCATCCTGACGCTCCTGGCGGCCTATCGCAAAGCGCAACCGCCCGTGCCTCCGGCGCCGGTCATGAAGCCAATGACGCCGGTTCCGCCTCCGCCGGTCAAGCCCGCGCCTCCGGTCGTGAAGCCTTCGCCCGCGGTGGTCAAGCCCGCGCCCCCGGTTGTGAAGCCGGCGCCGGCGGCGACCAAACCGGCGACTCCGGCCCCTGCGCCCACCTCGGCCCCGGTCCAAAATCCCTCGACCACCAGGCCGAAATTGATTACTTCGGGCGCAAAGGATTGAGATCACGATTATTTACTTGACTTGGCAATATCGAAAAATAGAATCAACAACACAATTGTGGATTTGCTTCCACAGACTACTGTGCGGTAGAATGAAACCAACGTGCTCGTGTCGGGTCTTGCGTATGGGCAGACAATAAAGTCTGGAAGGAGAAGTCGCTTGAATATCTTGACGAAAATCAGCGTGGTTCTGGTGGTAGTCCTGGGTTTGTTCATGGGCGTGGTTCTGATTAACGTGGCAACGTTACTCCCGAACTACAAGGCGGCCTTTTTGAACGAACAAAACAAGAACGAGCAGTCCAACACGCTGGCAATGAACACCATGCTGGCCCTGCGCAACACGCAGATCAAGTTGGACGAGGTCAGCAAGGAACTGGCGGCCCTGAAGCTCACGGACGCCGGAACGTTGGCCAGCCGTGACAAGACCATCGGCGACCTGGAAGGCGAGAAGGCGAAGCTGGCCGCCCAGGTGGACGGCTTCAACGTGGCGCTGGCCAAGCTTCAGGGCAACCTGACGGTGGCCATGGCCGAATCCGTGGCCAAGGAAAAGATCATCGCCGAGCAGGACGCCCGGAACAAGGAACTGGTCACCGAGAACCAGAGAATCAGCACGCTCGACGCGGAGCACATGTCCGCGATCGCGCGGCTGGAGCAAGTCGTCCGCGCCGACGGCGTGACGATGCAGGACCTCAAGGAACAGCTTCTCCAGGCGCTGGAGCGCAAGAACCAGGTCGCCAACGGCGGCAGGCCGGGGGAAGTGATCGCGGAAGGCGCGAAGGTGGACGGCCAGATTACCGCCGTCAACGGCGACACCGCCAGCATTAACATCGGCTCGACCAAGGGCATCAAGAAAGACATGCGCCTGATCGTTTATCGCGACAACAAGACCAGCGTGCAGATCCTGGGCTATCTCAAGATCTCCGACGTGGATCTCAGCGAGTCCGGCGGAGTGATCGTGAATCGCACGGGCGAAGTCAAGCAGGGCGACCTCGTCACCACCAGCGTGAAGTAAAGGACCTTATAATCATGACACAAACTCAACTTCAAGGTCCCGTCGTTCCCGTCAAGGCGGAGCCGAACATCTACACCGTCCTGCTTGTGATCGCCGTCATCGGAATGGCGGTCGCCGTGGGCATTTCGCTCAACGACCTGATGACGCACTACGGCGTGTTGTTCGGCGACCTTTTCCACCCGAAGTATAACCCGATCCCGAAATAATAAATGTTATTTGACCCGCTATTGGGCTTGTTCTCCGTGGACATGGGCATTGACTTGGGAACCTGCAACACCCTGGTCTGCGTCCGAGGCCAGGGTATTGTCCTGAACGAACCCTCCGTGGTCGCCGTCATCAAGGGAACCAACCGCGTCATCCGAATCCAGAAAGACGGAGTCTCCGTTGCCGCCGTCGGACTGGTCGCCAAGGAAATGCTCGGAAAGACCCCCGGTTCCATCAGCGCCATCCGCCCGATGAAAGACGGGGTCATCGCGGACTTCGACATCACCGAGGAGATGCTCAGCTACTTCATCAAGAAGGCCCAGCCGCGGCGGTCGATCTTCGGCCTGCGTCCGCGGGTGGTCATCGCCGTTCCCACGGGCATCACGGCCGTGGAGAAGCGGGCCGTGCTGAACTCGGCCGAGCGGGCGGGCGCCCGCCGCGTGTACCTGGTGGACGAACCCATGGCGGCCGGCATCGGCGCGGGCCTGCCCATCGGCGCGGCCACCGGATCGATGATCGTGGACATCGGCGGCGGCACGACCGAAGTGGCCATCATTTCCATCGCGGACATCTCGGTGTGCGAATCCATTCGCGTCGCCGGGGACGACCTCGACGAAGCCATCGCCAACCACATGAAGCGAACCTACAACCTGATGATCGGCGAGCAAACGGCCGAGCGCATCAAGCTGGACATCGGCTCCGCCGCCCCGCTCCAGCAGGAAATGACGATGGAAGTGCGGGGGCGCGACATGATTTCCGGGCTGCCTCGCAAGGCGGTCATTTCCTCCGAGGAGGTCCGCGAGGCCCTCAAGGAACCGGTCGGCGCGATCATCGATTGCGTGACCCGCGTGCTGGAGAAGGCCGAGCCCGAACTTTCCGCCGACCTGGTGGACAACGGAATTACGCTGGCCGGCGGAGGCGCGCTGTTGCGTGGAATGAGCACCGTCCTGGCCAACGCGTCGGGCCTGAACGTCAAAATCGCCGACGACCCGCTCACCTGCGTGGCCCGCGGCACCGCCGTCTACCTCGAAAACATCGAGCACTGGAAAGGCACCATGGAGAGCGACGAGGACGAGTTCTAGTCCTCTGTCGCTCATCGTTTGATGGGTGCCATGCCCAAGTCTGCGCGGGCATGTGAACGCCGGACGGACATGCCCGCGCGGACTTGGGCATGGCACCCAGATTGCCGCAACCCTTTTGTTTTCAAGGCAAGGTTGATTCCAGAGATTCGCATCATTCTGCCGATACTCCTTACGTGACTTGGGCAGCAGGGAACTGGGATTCCCCGAGCACTCCGGCCTGACGATTTTGAAGGGAGTATGCGATGAGATTGATGGTGACTTTGTTTTCGTGTGTTTTGATTGCGGCGGCGGCCGGATGCAAGGATGAATCCCAACCGCCCCAGAATTCCCCGGGTCATCCGACGACGGCGCCCAGCCACGCGCCGACCACCATGCCCGCGCATCGCGCGGTGCTTCCGCCGGCCCACGTGGCCGCCACGCCGATCGTGCGGCCGCACGACGCCGTAACCGCGTACTCGCAGGAACTGCTGCTGCTCCGCAGGCACCGCTGGAACCGCACGCCCACCGCGCCCGAGATGGCCGCCGCGGCGAAAATCTTTGAGGGCCGTTCCGCCGACGGACGAAACGACGCGAGAAACGCGGTTGACTTCAACGGTCTGACGCCCGCGAAGGTCAAGGCGATGCTGGGCAACCCGTGCGCCAAGCAGGTCGTCGATTCGGACCAGATTTGGACCTACTCGTACAGTGCCCGCGGGCAGACCGTCACGTACTCCATGAAGTTCCACAACGGCTCCGTCGTGCCCGACCAGAACCTGATCGTCGCGGGAATATAATTTCGCTTGTGACGCGGGCGTCTCGCCCGCGTGTGGCGAGGCCATCTTGGCCTCGCGTGTCTCAGGCACCTTGCATGCGTCTTGTTGTTGCTTTTGTTGCTGTTGTTGTTGTGCGGCAGAAGAAACAGCCGGAAACGGCGAAGACGCGGGCAAGATGCCCGCGGCACACGAGGGCGAGACGCCCTCGTCACGTTCGCGCAGGCCGCAAATTCGTCTTGTACACCCTCGGTTTGTTCCATAAGCTGGCGTATATATGATACGGCTTAACGAGGAAAACGAAGTGTCCGAGAAAAAGAATTTGACGCAAAAGATCCTCTGCGATCACCTGGTCAGCGGCGAGATGAGATTGGGCGCGGAGATCGGCATCCGCATCGATCAGACCCTCACGCAGGACGCCACCGGAACGACCGCGTTTCTGCTGTTCGAGGCCATCGAGATCCCGCGGGTCCGGACGGAGCTTTCGGTCAGTTACGTGGACCACAACACGGCGCAGTTCGGGCCCGAGAATCACAACGACCATCTCTACCTTCAGTCCATCGCGACGAAGGTGGGCGCGTATCACAGCCGTCCGGGCAACGGCATTTGCCACCAGGTCCACCTGGAGCGATTCGCCGCGCCCGGCAAAACGTTGCTGGGCAGCGACAGTCACACGCCCACCTGCGGCGGGGCGGGCATGATCGCCATCGGCGCGGGCGGACTGGACGTCGCGGTCGCGATGGGCGGCGGGGCGTTTTACACGATCTGCCCGCGCGTCGTCGGCGTGGAACTTCGCGGGCAGTTGCGGCCGTGGGTGTCGGCCAAGGACATCATCCTGCGGCTGCTGAGCATCCTGACCACTCATGGCAACGTCGGTTGCGTGGTCGAATACTTCGGCCCCGGCCTGGCCACGCTGCCGGTGCCCGCCCGGGCCACCTGCACCAACATGGGCGCCGAACTGGGCGTGACGTGCAGCATCTTCCCGTCGGACGATCTGACCAAGCTGTTCCTGATCGCGCAAGGCCGCGGCGGTGATTGGCATGAGTTGGCCGCCGACGAAGGCGCCGCCTACGACAGCATCACCAAGAAACTGGACACGCGGAAAGACGCCTCCGCGATTGAGAACATCAAAAAATATTGCACGAACGTCAAGGTCGCGCCCGTCGCACCGGCCTCCGGCCTGGTCACTTCAGTGAACCAGGAAAAGGACGCTTATGTCAACGTCAGCTTCGATCACATTGTGATCGATCTTGGCGAATTGGAGCCGCTGGCGGCGGCGCCGTCCAGCCCGGACAACATCGTTCGCGTCGCCGACCATGCCGGCAAGAAGGTCAACCAGGTCCTGATCGGCTCCTGCACGAATTCCAGTTACCAGGACCTGATGCGGGCGGCCGCCGCGCTCAAGGGCCGAACCGTTCACCCGAATGTGGAACTGGGCATTGCGCCGGGCAGCCGGCAGGTGCTGAACATGCTGGCCGCCAACGGTGCGCTGGCTGATTTCGTGCGGGCCGGGGCGCGGATCATCGAATCGGCCTGCGGGCCTTGCATCGGATTGGGCTTCTCGCCCGCCGAGGGCACGATTTCGGTTCGATCATTCAACCGCAACTTCCCCGGCCGCAGCGGCACCGAGGGCGACAAAGTTTACCTGGTCTCGCCCGAGACCGCCGTCGCGGCGGCCCTGACCGGCCAGATGACCGACCCGCGCGAACTGGCCGCGATGGGGATCGATTACCCGCAGGTCGATGTGCCCGCGAAGTTCGCCATCGACGACAATATGATTCAGCCGCCGGTGTGCGCGTGCAAGGCCGACCAGGTCGAGGTGGTGCGCGGATCGAGCATCGTCAAGCCGCCTCGCGGCGAGAAAATCGCCGACAAGCTCCAGGGCGTTGTATTGATTAAGGTCGGCGACAAGATCACTACCGACCACATCATGCCGGCGGGCGCGCTGCTGAAGTATCGCTCCAATGTGCCGGAGTACGCCAAGTACGTTTTCAACCCGCTCAACGAGAAAGGAAAGCCGACGTTCGCCCAGCGCGCCCTGGCGGCCAAGTCGTCCGGCCAGGCCGGCGTGATCGTCGCGGGCGACAGCTACGGCCAGGGTTCCAGCCGCGAGCACGCGGCCTTGTGCCCAATGCACCTGGGCGTCAAGATCGTGATCGCCAAGGCCATCGAGCGGATTCACCAGGCCAACCTGGTGAACTTCGGCATCCTGCCGCTGACGTTCGCCAACGCCGCCGATTACGACCGAATGCTACAAGGCGACGAACTGGCGGTGGAGGGCCTGGAGCAAACCATCGCCTCCGGCCAGACGGTCACGATCCGCAACACGACGCAAAACTTTGACATCGTTTGCCAGGCAGGCCTGGCCCCGCGCCAGCGAAAAATCCTCGCCGCCGGCGGGCTGCTCAACTACACGCGAGAGGGCGGCAAGTAACGGAATTTGGATTGCGACTGAAGAAAGTTTGGAGCCTGCGTGGCGAAGAAGGAACAACTGAAGCCGGTGGTGTCGGTGTTCGGCGCGAACGATCCTCGAGTGGGCGAGGAGGCGTACGAGTACGCGCGGGCCGTGGGGCGGGCGCTGGCCGGGCTTGGATACGTCGTGGCCACGGGCGGATACTCCGGCACGATGGAGGCCGCCGCACGCGGTGCCAAGGAAGCCGGCGGACGGACCATCGGCGTGACCTGCCGGCTGTGGCGCAGCGCCGCCAACAGCTACATCGACACCGTGATGGAAACGGACGACCTGTACCATCGCATGCGAACGCTGGTGGAACTGGGCCAGGGCGGATACGTGGCGATGAGCGGAGCGACCGGAACGCTGGTTGAACTGGCCTTGGCGTGGGAACTCATGTGCAAAGGTTTCCTGACGGCCCGGCCGCTGGTCTGCATGGGCAATTTCTGGCGACCGCTGGTGGAGATGATTTCGCGGCAGAACGTCAAGGCGATGGAATACATCGTCTCGGTGCAGTCCCCCGACGAGCTGTCGCGGTATTTCCCGCAGGCAGGCCCCAAGGAACCTTGATATAATCTGTCATAAGGCTAAAATAGCCCTTTTGGGAAGGTGAAATATCAGGACTTGGATTGCCATTATTGTGCTCGCGATTTGTGCCCTGCCGGCCGGGCAGTGCCTGGCCCAGGATGTTTCGCCAAGCGAGCCCGGGCACAAGGGCGTGACCATTCTTCGGCCGGCACAGCCGCCGCCGCAGAGCGAGGAGGACTTTTCCAGCCTGCTGGCCGACAAGCCCGAAGTGCCCATCACCTCGCCTGAGCAGCCGGCGCCCGCGGCGAAATCCAAGCTGCCGCCCGAGCGGTCGCTGGTCATCAATCGTCTGTGCCGCGTGGAATTCGAGAAGTCGGTTCACTGGGCGGTGCTGCGGTTCCTGCCCGAGGAGGGCAAGCCCGCTGAGGTTGACCGTTACGCGCTGCCCAACCAGCGGCTGGAGGACATGGAGTCCATCGTCGCCCAGAACCCGCAGACGGTTTTCCTGGTCTCGGGCGAATGCACAATTTACCACGGGCGGCCCTATCTGATCG